>NZ_KI542801.1:0-55546 GCF_000496155.1 Ferroplasma sp. Type II | reverse complement strand
AACTATTCCCTTTACAGCAGGTTCCTGAATATCATAGGAATTGATTCAACATTCATCCGCACAGCCATAAAGGAATCCGGGAAGTACAGGAGGGAGAAGACTGAAACAGGGATAAAGATACATGAGGCAGCAGTTCTTTTCCCATTCACACTGCCACTGGAATCTCTCGCAACACCTGCCAACCTCAATGACTCACCGGTATTCGATGAGGTTCTTGGCAGTATAGATCCTGATCTTGTGAAGCAGTCAATACTCACCTTCGACCTTGGCTATTACAATCTTGGCAGGTTCATGGACCTTAAGGCAAGGAATATCCAGTTCGTGACCAGGATAAAGAAGAATGCCAGTTATGAGGTGCTGAAAACATACGCACATTCCAGCATAGTCAGGTTCCGCAATGGACTCACCCTCAGGCTGGTAAGCATGGAGATTGATGGAGAACAAAAGGATTACATCACAGACATATTTGATCTGCCTGATCTCTACATCCACTGGATATATTCCCAGAGATGGTCAATTGAGATCTTTTTCCGTACAGTGAAGACATACCTGAAGATTGGCCATCTCATCTCGAAGAGTATAAACGGCATTCTCATTCAGATATTTTCAGCACTGATTGCATACGTTATACTCCTCATGATACAGGCATCCCTGTCCTACTTGATGGGAATTCCGGAGATGGTCAGGTTGATCAGGCATGGCATTGCACTGCCCGTCAATGCAATGAATGTAACGGGCAACGGAACCGTGAAGATATAACCGGAGTTGAATAGCCGGGTCTCCCCCTGAGGAGAAGACCCTTACTACTCCACACAACTAGAGCATGCTATAATCCCCTTCTTTGAAAATAAGCTTTTCCATGGATTTTTCCACCAGCATGTGACATAAACGGGACTTAAATGTGCAATCATGAGTATCATTATCATGCATGAACTTAAAAATCCGGAGAATCTCGGTGAAAATTCATATGCTAAAACTTAAGTATTGGAAACACGATTGTAAAAAAATTGCATAGGAGTTTATCAAGGAAAAATAAAGGATCAAAAAACAGGGAGGAAGCAAGAATACAATTAGCAGGGATGGATAATCATATTTCAAATCAGAGGAATGACTTTACACAGAAATTATCAAATAAATTAATAAAAGAATATAATTTTATAGCATTTGAGGACTTAAATATAAACAATATGGTTAAAAACCATAAATTGGCAAAGAGCATAGAGGATGCATCATGGGGTAGCCTTATAAAAGATATAATTTATAAGGCTGAGAGTGCCGGTAAATCATATCTTAAGGTTAATCCTAAATACACATCAATGAAATGCTCAAAATGTGGAAATATAAAAAATGATTTAACATTGGATGATAGAACATATCATTGTGATGTATGTGGTATTACCATTGATAGGGATTTAAATGCGGCAATAAACATATTAAATGATGCTATAGATAAGATATTTAAAATGTTTATAATAAAACATAAAAAAAAGAGTAGGCACGGACTGTCGCCGATTTTATGCCCGTAGAGGCTCAACCTCTGCAATGCAAGTTGAGTTGTTGAAGCGGGAAGCCCCATGCGTTAGCTTGGGGAGGATGTCACTATCAAACTATTGATAAATTTTCACACCATCCCTAATTTAACATTGTATGTGAGAAATTCTACATCTTTCGCAGTAGGTCAAAAATCGTCTCTTTATGCGAAAGCAAAAGTGAGAACCTATAATGCTTAAGCTGGGAGATCATTTTGGAATACTCATATCAATAGTATGTAAAAAATTTTTAATAACCTGCACATATTAAAGAGATAATGTTTGATAAAAATTTTAAATTCGGTTTTTCCGAATGTGGTTTTCAGTTTGAAATGGGGTTATCTGATGAAGACAAAAATTCCGACTGGTATGCATGGGCAAACAGTAAGAGCAATGCACAAAACCACTATGTTTCTGGAGACCTCCCACAGAACGGAGTTGCATACTGGGATATGTACCCTATTGATCATGAAAATGCCAGAAATCTAGGCATGAACTCTGGAAGGCTTTCGGTGGAATGGTCACGTATTTTCCCTGAATCAACAGAGAGCGTATATGCAGACTCAATAATTGAGAATGGCGATGTCAAAAAAGTAATCATAACCATGGATATGCTTGAAAAACTGGATAAAATAGCAAACCAGGCTGCAATATCACACTACAGTGATATATTTTCAGACTTTAAATCCAGGGAAAACTTCCTTATAATTAATTTATATCACTGGGCAATTCCATTATGGCTCAATAATCCAGATAAAAATCCCGAAAAGTCACTATGCAACTGTTTCGATAACAGAATAATAATAGAATTTGCAAAATATGCCGCATTTATTGCGTGGAAATTCGATAGATTTGCTGACAGATGGTGCACAATGAATGAACCAAATATGGTTTACCAGGGGTGCAGTATGGATCATTCCCTGAATAACACAATACAGAAGAAAAGAAAATTTGCCGAAGGCCATGCAAGGGCATATGATTCAATAAAATATGTCTCCAGCAAACCTGTAGGAATTATTTTTGCTAATGGGGATATAATGCCTTTTTCTGAAAAGGATCATGAAGCATCTGAACGTGCAAAGTACATAAACAGATATTCGTTTTTTGATTCGATTATAAAGGGCAATTGTGAAGGTATAACAACGGACGGTAGGACAGAGAATTTAAGGGATGACCTTATGAACCGTGTAGATTGGCTTGGTCTCAATTATTATAGCCGGGATGTTGTGGAAAAAGATGATGGCGAATACGGTTTTAAAATAGTTAAGGGATACGGTCATTATTGTCCAGAAATGGAAACTTCAAAGGATGGTAATCCGGTAAGTGATACAGGGTGGGAAATATATCCTGAAGGAATATATAATATAATACATGATTATTATAATAGATACGGAATACCTATAACAATTACAGAAAATGGTTTAGCCGATGAGGCTGACAAATACCGGTCTTATTATATATCCTCGCATCTGAGCAATATTGAAAGGGCTATTAAAGATGGTTTTAAGGTCGAGGGTTACTTTCACTGGGCACTGACGGATAATTTTGAATGGGCATCTGGATTTTCAATGAAATTTGGACTTTTCTCGGTAAATATGGATACCAAAGAAAGAAAAATGAGGCAAAGTGCACTGACATTAAAAAAAATAATAGAAGCAAGAGAGGCATTTCCACTTGAATAAATTTAACATTTTTATATTAATTAGCTCTTCCTACTTTCGTGTGGGTTGTTCCAGGGAGATGAAATCTAAAAAATCTTGATATTACTGGAATCACATTGAATCATGTTATGTGGCTATCAGGATTATAGAATCACAGCCTTGAACATCCAGGGGAATATGGATTGTATGTAAATATCACTGATTTTACTCATCTAAAGATCCGATGGCTCCATCAATTTAAAACGGATAAATCAAGTGATGTTGTACAATATACTTTTTCCACTTCCATGCCAATCATTTATTGTTGGATGAATAATAATCTCTTATCATGTTATCGACCAGAATGTATAATTTTTGAAGACGTTATCCATGTCCCATATGTATGCTGCACACTATAAATGTTCAAATATTCATTATTTTAAGCAGGAAATTCTACTAAAAATAATTATTTCTCTTGTATAATGATTTTATACCAACTCTATATAATTATCACAGTTTCACTCGTAAGATTTAAATACACACATTATATACACTTTAATGGGGAAAGTTGGAACAGGGGCTAAAGCCGGGGCTGTTGCAGGTCTGGCATATGGTATTTTAGACGGAATATTAGCAATGGCGACTCTAATAATATTCAAGGCAGATGTAATGAATGAACTGTCAAAAGAGGCTTCCGCAGAGTCTGCACATGGCATAACGGTTACTGCCGCGGCACTTTATTCACTGACATTAAACCTGGCTGTGGCAGGAGGAATAATCGGCGGTTTGATTATTGGGATTATCCTTGGAATCATATTCGCATATGTGCATAATAAAATACCTGGGAAAAACATGATTGTAAAAGGTGAGGTATTTGGTTTAATTCTCTGGATAATATTTGGGGTGTTGATAGGATTAAATGATCTGAGAATCTATGGAACAACATATTATTTAACATCAATAGTTTTTGGCATCATACCCCTTTTAGTATTCGGTTTCATTCTCGGTGTACTATATAATAAGTGGGAAATAAAAGATAAACCCATGACAGACGAAGAATTCAACAGTGGGAATGCCGGAAACCCTTAAATTTTTTCTTAGATAACTTAATGCCAAATAAAGAAATAAAAGTAAGATACCTATGGATTCAGATGTAAAGGAAAAATACGTTCTTGCAGGCAAAATAGGCAGAGAAGCTTTGGAATATGCACAGACACTCATTGAACCTGGAGTATTATTTTATGATGTTGCAGAAAAGGCGGAACAATTTATAAGGGACAGGGATGCATTGCCCTCATTTCCGGTTAATTTATCCATAAACAATGAAGCGGCTCATTACACACCATACGAAGGAGACAGAAAAAAATTCAAAACCGGCGACCTTGTAAAGGTTGATCTTGGGGCCATGGTGGATGGCTACATGTCAGATAATGCTGCTACTATGGAAGTTGGAAATACCGGCAATTACAGCGATCTGATAGACGCGACAAGAGAGGCCCTGAATTCAGCAATAAAAACACTGAGGCCCCTTATCAGCATTCACAGAATAGGTGAGGAAATAGGGAACGTCATAACATCCTATGGGTTCAATCCTGTCAAAAATCTGGGCGGGCATGGGATTAACCGTTATGATCTCCATTCCGAGATTTTTATCCCGAATTACGATGATGGAAATGATGAAACAATAAAAACAGACAAGGTGATTGCCATAGAGCCATTTGCAAGCACTGGTATAGGCATGATACATAGTGGCCAGCTTGGCAACATATATATTATAGATCAGCCAAGCTCTAGAGACAAAGACGAGATTTTATATAAAAATTTCAGTACAGCCCCATTTGCTGAGAGATGGGTATCAAGACTGATGAAAAACGATCAGGAATACCTCAGGAAGAAAATGTCAACAAAATACATCTCAGGTTTTGCCGTGCTCAAGGAACACAGCAAATCAATGATAGCCCAATCAGAACACACAATAATGGTATTGGGGGACGAAATAATAGTAACTACAAAGTGATTATGTTTCCGTTGCACCTCTTATCAGGCTTTCTGCCTTTTCAAGAACATACTCAGAAGTTCTGCCAGCATTTATCCTTTCAATTTTTATGGGCATTTCCAAAAAGACCGATATATTTTCAAAAAAATATTCATAATATTCACTGATATTTTTTAATCCCTTAGATTCTTCCAGTATTGAAAGCGATTTTCCCCTAAAATTCAGATTTTTTCTGTTGTTTTTTATTCTTTTAAGCGCAACTTGCAGCGGCACATCCAGATAAATTATCATGTCTGGCATTTTTAGCATTTTTGACACATTTATCATCCATTTTATAGTTTCATCCCTGTCCTGAAAAAACTTCTCAATCATGGGTCCTTCATAGGCTATGGATGATGCCAGGTATCTGTCACATAAAACATTTTTATAGGTTTTTATTTCATTCTGGTGTTCAAGACGATCATATGTAAACAGAAAGAAGTTATAAAATGAATTATAGGGGCTGCTCAAAGTTTTCAGGTTTGCAAACTGGAAATTATCCGTTGGTTCTCTGGTAAAGTGGAACTCAGGAAATTTTTCCCTCAGAGAATTCGTAAGCGTGGTTTTTCCCGATCCATCTATACCTTCTATTGTAATAAACATCAAGTGGTTATAATTAATAGTTATAAATTATTATTTATGCTAAAGCCCAAATGATAATGTAAATAATTATTAATAGTAATTAATTATAAGAGATAAATGCTTCCGAGTATTGAAGAATTGAGAAAAATGCGGAAATCACTGGGTATCAGCCAGAAGGAACTGGCACGCATAAGTGGAGTAAGCCAATCCTATATTGCCAGGCTAGAGAAGGGGGAGATTAATCCAGCATATGATAAGGTTAGAAAAATTTTTGAATATCTTAACAGCTCAGGAAACCGCGCCAAGGATATATACATAAAAGCAGAACTTATAATGACAAAAGAGGTAGACACCTGTGAAATGAACGATTCCATAATTTCAGCACTTAACAAAATGAGGGAAAAAGGATATTCACAGCTTCCAGTGGTAACCTCCGATAAAAGAATCATAGGAACTATTACCGAATCAGACATTAATGACATGCTTATAAAGGGAACAAGCATCGAATCTTTGAAACATCTTATAATAAAGAAGGTTATGGGAAGTGTACTTCCACAACTTGACAAAAATAGCCCGATTTCCATGATATATCCACTTCTGAAATATTCAAACGCCGTATTGATAGTAGACGGAACAGAGCTTAAGGGTATAATAACAAAGGCCGACGTCCTAAAAGCAGTTGAAACATATGGGTAATATAATTCTTTTTACAATATATGCTATTATCCTATTCGCTCCTGCGTTCATAGCAAATCCTGGGGCAGTAGTAACAGGGGGGCATCTGGTCATAGACCGGGGAAAAACGTACAGGGGTAAGCGTATTTTCGGAGATGGAAAATCATGGTCTGGGTTTATTGGCGGTTCACTTATAGGCATATTGTCCGGTATAATAATTTATTACCTTGTTCTTATACTGAAAATTCCATATCCAGATTACGGACAAAACCTCGCTGCGGCAATACTTGTCCTTATACCAATGAGTTTTGGGTCACTATTGGGTGACATGGCAGGCTCTTTCATAAAGAGGAGAATAGGAATGAAGAGGGGAGCCAGAGGATCCATACTGGATCAGTGGCCATTTGTGATAGCATCATTCCTGCTGGTATTCGCATTTGCCCGAGATTTTTTTATGGAATTCTATGGAGACTTAATACCAATTGCTGTAATACTGATAATAACTCCACCAATACACAGGGGAGTAAATATACTGGCATACAAATATAAAATGAAGGATGTTCCATGGTGAAAATGGTAATAGCTGTAAGGAAAGATATTGCGATGGGAAAGGGCAAGATAGCAGCGCAGGTTGCACATGCAGCAGTTGCATGCACACTCATATCCATGAAGAAAAACAAAAAAATTTTTAATGAATGGTATGCAACAGGGCAAAAAAAAGTAGTTGTAAAGGTAGACAATCTTCAGGAAATCTATAAAATTAAGGAAGAATGCAAAATTCTGGGAGTTATAAGTGAAACCATAACAGATGCAGGTTTTACCCAGATTATTCCTGGAACTGTTACCTGCATAGGTCTCGGCCCTGATGAGGACGATCTGCTGGATCAAATTACAGGCGACTTTGCATTATTATAGATGTATCACCAGAGTTTATTAATTTTAATAAAGCATATTATCTGAAATTGTTTTCTCAAGTAGGTCTACAATCTATGAGAAGAATAGATCGACGAAAATGAAGGAATATGCTGAACCCAAAGACTATCATCAAGGTCATGAAGAGGGAGAACCTTCCACTTGAGCCTGATCAACTCAGGGAAACCATTCTTATATACATCCCCACTTCAGTTGTTATCACCAAAAAGTGAAAATGGAAGTCGAGAGTCAGACGGCTAAAAAATAGACGGATTGTTATAGATGAACAAAAGAAGCAGAGGAAGAGGTCAGAGGCAGATTACAAAAACCAACAGGAAAATTGGAAAAAGAAGAAAGATGTTGCGAAGGCTAGCGACATCCTCCCACAGCTAAGGCAGGAGACTTCTTGCTTACAGTGTTAAATATATTCTTGAAAGCCTTGAGAGTGAGTAAGTGTAATATATAGCTACTTATCACTCCGTTTTAGTAACACATCGCGGTTGTGCAGGAAAGCGGCAACCGCAGAATAAAAAGAATGCAAAATTTAGTATACTTATTGGAAATTATATAGTGATATGAATTCCGAGATATTTATAGATAAAGGCGAAGATGGACGTATTACTGTTTCATTACATTATAATCCTGAATATATTGCTAAATTAAAAAATATAAAAGGGTATCGTTGGCATCCTGAAAATAAGATTTGGAGTTTTCCTTCAGACAACGGCACACTTAGGGAAATATTATTA
Source organism: Ferroplasma sp. Type II (assembly GCF_000496155.1). Lineage (NCBI taxonomy): Archaea > Methanobacteriati > Thermoplasmatota > Thermoplasmata > Thermoplasmatales > Ferroplasmaceae > Ferroplasma > Ferroplasma sp. Type II. The sequence goes on along the minus strand of NZ_KI542801.1, from coordinate 47,424 downwards.
TTATTTGAGGCGGAAAACATTCGTTTGGCACAGTCGTTACAGCATCATAACACCTCTCAGGTGTATTCTAACGCAAGCAATAACCTCTTTACAATTAAACAAGCCAGTGAATGGGCTACGGATTATATTGGAAAACGGGTTACACCATCTAATATTTCATATCTTATTCAGTATGGAAGAATTAGAAAAGTTAACGATAATGGAAATACTTTAATTGATAAAAATGATTTGATAAAGTATTATCAGTCATATCTTGGTAAACGTGAAATAGAATGGAAGGATCAATTAGGTAACGATTTAAATTGGGCTTTGTCTTTTGACTACCTAAAAGAGAGCGACACGACTAAACACGTTCATAGATTACATCCATATAAAGGGAAATTCATTCCACAGTTAGTACAATATTTTTTGGACGACCACACGGATGATTTTAAGAAAGAAGTTTATTTTAGAAAGGGAGATATTGTCCTTGACCCTTTTTGTGGGAGTGGAACAACTTTAGTAGAAGCTAATGAATTAGGAATTCACGCAATCGGAGTCGATATTTCAACATTTAATTGTTTAATAAGCAATGTTAAGATTGATAAATACGACTTTATTGATTTGAACAATGAGTTACAGAAAATTACTGAACGTTTAAGGCAATTTATCGCGGATTCTGAAACAGTTAAATTTGAAAATAAACTTTCGGAAGAACTTACAAAATTCAATAATAAATATTTTCCATCTCCAGAATACAAGTATAAGCTTAGACGTGGGGAAATAAATGAATATGAATACGGGCCCGAAAAAGAGGAAGAATTCTTATCAGTTTTTTCTACTCTCGTTAATCAATACAACATCCAGTTAAAGCAGGAAGGTAATAACACATTTTTGGATAAATGGTATTTAAAACCTATAAGAACAGAGATAGACTTTGTTTATAATCTTATAAAACAGATACGTAACCCAACAACTCAAAACATAATAATGGTCATCCTAAGTCGTACAATTCGTTCCTGTAGAGCAACCACACATTCGGATTTAGCTACATTAAAAGATCCTATAATTTCAACATATTACTGCGCTAAACACGGAAAAATTTGTAGGCCTCTATTTTCAATTTTTAGTTGGTGGAAACGCTATAGTGAAGACACGGTTTTTAGGTTAAAACAATTTGAGAAGCTTCGAACATCTACATACCAACTTTGTTTAACAGGCGATTCCAGAACTATTGATATTTTTGGAGAGATAAAAAGAACACATATGCCCCTTACTACACTAATGGAAAATCATCAAATCAATGGGATTTTTTCAAGTCCCCCTTATGTAGGTCTAATTGATTATCACGAACAACATTCCTACGCATATGATTTATTCGGATTTCAGAGGAATAACTCTTTTGAAATAGGAAGTATGTCCCTAGGGCAAGGCAAAGATGCGAGAAAACAATATGTAGAAAATATTTCTGAAGTGTTGATAAATTGTAGAAAATATCTTGTTGATGATTTTAATATATTCTTAGTAGCCAATGATAAATATAACCTATACCCATCAATTGCAGAAAGAGCAGATATGAAGATTGTTGAGCAATATAAAAGGCCAGTATTAAATCGAACTGAAAAAGATAAAGGTGCATATTCCGAAATTATATTTCATCTAAAGTCTAGGTGATAGAATGAGTTTGACTAAGGAACAAGTGGAAAATGTTGAGAATGTTTTGAAAACAAGTTTAAGGAATAAATTTCGAAATTATAAGCCAGAGCCGGCATCTATGCCATTTCATACCAGATTGTTAGGAAAAGATAGATTGGCATTGTATTCGTTTATTCACTCGCTTAACACTAATTTTGGGACAAGTATTTTTGAGCCTGTTGCTGTTACATTGGCAAAGAAAACTTTTAAGGAAGCAAAATCTCATATATCTGCCGGAGAGTATATTAGTGAGGGCGCACAAATGGAAATTCAAAAAATAATGGACAACCTCACAACTGCAGTTGCTTCTCCAGACAAACCAAGAGAAATAGAAGCTATACGAAAAGTATGCCAACAGGGGAACATGGTAAGAGTAAAACCAACACAGGTAGATGTTTATATCGAAAATAAAAATGGGGTTATTTATTTTTTTGACATAAAAACAGCGAAACCAAACGTCGGTGGTTTCAAGGAATTTAAAAGAACATTATTGGAGTGGGTTGCCGTAGCACTGGCATCGAATCCAACCTTAGAAATTAACACTTTAATTGCTATTCCATACAACCCTTATGAACCGCAACCATATAATAGATGGACAATGAGGGGTATGTTGGATATGGACAATGAATTAAAAGTTGCAAATGAGTTTTGGGATTTTATAGGTGGAATAGGGGCATACCCGGAATTATTGAATTGCTTTGAGAGAGTGGGAATCGAATTGAGACCAGAAATAGATAATTACTTTGCTGGTTTTAATAAATTATAAACGAATCTATATTGACTGTTTTTATAGTGAAAGAACTCACATCCTTGTATAATGATTTTAACCATAATACTATACTCTAAAACCGAAAGGTGTTAGCCCTGAACTTAGTGGTATTCTTTCTTATGGTAGGTTTTCCAAATGACCACATTCTTACTGTATTGGATGAAGTCTGTGGAGTAGCCTCATCAAAAAAACCTATTATACTTTCTGAAGGATTAACATTATCGAGTTTTTTTAGCTTTTTATCTGCATCATCCGGTTTATTGTAATACACCCGGTATGGCTTTGTATGGGTCATCTTGAAACTTTTCAGTATCCTCCTTATCTGTCTCTCTGAATATTCAACACTAAACTTTGTTGTTATAAGATCAACAATATCCTTCAGGTACCACAGGTCTTTGGCTTGCAGCAATGCCTTAAGCTCATCTTTCTGTTCCATGGAAAGTTTTCCAAGTTTACCGCCTGCAAATATTGGAGTGAGGCCATCATAACTGGATTCGTTCCATCTCTTGATCCACTGGTATCCAACTCTTTTTGCAACTCCAACATTCTTTGAAGCTTCAATAACACCCATTCCAGTGTAAAGGAACTTTATGAATATGAGTCTTGTAATAACTCTTACCCCGTTCCTCTCCTCTCTTATACGTTTTGTTATGTCTGCTTCACTCACTGATTTAATATGGATACGTAATTCTGTCAATAACTATGATATAGGAAAAATTATATATTTTTCTTCTCATGTCATATTATGAAAAATCATGGGTCATCAATAATGCCGTTGCATTATGGCCATCCTCCAGAATACCTTTACAGGAGAATGGTGAAGCTTGGTGGAATCATATCAGACCTCATGGTTCAAAATTACAGCGAAAACTTTTTCCTGGGAAAAATCGCCGATCCATTCTGGTTTCATTCATTATCACTTGCAATCGGCTTTGACTGGAATTCCAGTGGGACAACTACTGCAACCCTGAGTGCGTTGAAAGACCATATAAACAGTGGAGACAGTTTACGTATAGTGGGTGGAAAAGGCAGGCATATGGGTAATATAGGCCAGGAAATGTCTAAAATTGAACTGGAAGGAACTATGCCGGAGAAATATATCTATAGGATAAGAAAAGATGCAAAATCAATAGCCAGAGTTGATGAAAAGCTTCTTCAGGACGGTTTTGATCTTTATATGCAATTTATAATTATGGATTACCATGGGAATTATACAGTGATAAATCAGGGCATGAACAAAAATTCAAGCCTTGCCAGACGGTACCACTGGAAAAACAATGATATTTCTTTATATGATGATAAACGGAATGGCATTTCTGGCTATGAAGAAAATATTGCACTTGACCTTTCAACCAAAAAAAGTGAAAAAAATAGGGAAGGAATAATAAATATAATACAGGATAATCCCCTAAAATACAGCAAACAACGTTCTCTTGACAATTTTATGGAATCAGCACCTGTTCTTGACATGAATTATAAAATTAACTGGCAGAAAATGAAAGAACTTTACGAGTATAATCCTGGCAAGTTCGATGAATTAATGGACATGCCCGGACTTTCCAAATCAACTATAAGGGCACTTTCATATCTTGCTGAAATTGTTTATGGAAATAAACCATCCTTTTCAGACCCGGTTAAATATTCTTTTTGCCTTGGTGGGAAGGATGGCGTTCCAAAGCCCGTGAATATAAACGATTATGATGAAGCTATAAAATTTTATAAGGAAATACTTAACGGAAACAGCAACTATGCAGAAATATCAAAGCGCCTTGCCAGAATGAGCTATAGTCTATCCAGTAGATAGAAAATCAATTTTTTGCTGGGTACTATTTATATGCAATATTTGGTCTCCTATTCTAAAACTTGCTTTCTGGAGCCTTACTATTGGAATAACGTGTATGGCGTGTGTAAATAGTCGGTGCAATTTTGATAGTTGTCAATAATATAATTGATGCATAGCCAGCAAATACTGATGCTTAAATAGCTGATACTATAGAGACCGTGTCCATAATTTTGTGTAAATATAAACTCTATACTCTCAATGAATTTAATAATTAAAGAGCAGAGAAAGCCTCGTTTTTTGAAATTAATTCGACTAATAAGTAGGAATAAATTTATTAATGAAACTATTTCTGGATATTACAACTACAGGGTATAACAAATAATTTAAATTATATAGTAAGACATACAAAGAATTTGGCTATATAGAAAAGTTTAAATATAATTTATATATATATATATATTATGTTTGAAATAAACATAGTTGAGAGTAGTGTATTCTACCATAAAAGAACAGGGTTATCTTCAAACATGGCAATTGGGTCCATGCGAAAAGATAATAGGGAGCACTACAAGAGAGTTGCAAAAGCTATTGTGATGGTATCACTCTTCTGTATGATAGCGGGAGCAGGATACTTAAATATTGCCGGAGTTCCTATTATTGAAGACGCGAGTCATATGCTTCCCGGAGCACTAGTTAATACAGGTACGTCACATGGAAATTTCTTATATTATTACTTCACGCATGGTCATTTTCCTTCATCATCCACCTGGTTTAATTGGTTAACTGTTACTATGGGGCTGGAACCCTCGATCGCAACTATTGTCGCTGATGCATTAGGGGCTGCAGGATGGATTACAGCAGCAACTGCAGATACAATTTTAGCGGCAAGTGGATATGTTGGTGCGGCCATTGGCGCTGCGATAGCAGCTTATTAATAACATAGATATGAGATGAATAATTTCCAAAAACACATAATAATCGGTACATTGTATCCGATATCTATGTTTTTATTTATACCATCAATTATTATTTATCATTTTATACTGTTAATATGGTTACTCACTCTTATAGGTTCAGAATTTGTAGCGTTTATTCTCGTTTTTTTAACATATCTTATTGACAGGAAAGATAAGGGTATATCGGCAACATTTGCCGAATATCTAAAATTTAATATCTATGGGCCACTATTCGTGCTCATATTATTCTTTATGTTCGTTTCCGCATATTATATTATGACTCATATGTATATTGAGACTTTATTATACATAAATATTGCATTTGTCATATTCCTACTTCTGGTACTGTTTCAACCAATCTCAAATATAAAATATAATAAGACTCCATCAATAGAAAATAACGAAGACCCAAAGATACAGGCAATACTTAAGGTTTTTAAGGATTACAACATAACACCACACATAAAAATAATAGATACAAACAGCGTTAAAATAGCAAATGGATACCAATCGGACAAATACTATATTTATATTACAAGTTATCTGTTTTCAAATCTGTCACAGATAGAATTAGAAGCTGTTGTGGCACATGAAATAGGGCATTTGGTCATGAAACACAATTTAAAACATTTTTTGATTGACTGGTTGGCACTGGTAATTGGTATTAACGGTTTCCTGTTTGCATTGATTGAAAAAAGATTTTATATACTGATTCCTATCTCAATCGCTTACCTTTATATTTTTATCATATTGATATTTCCATTATTACAACGGAAAGATGAAGTTAAAGCCGATCTGTTTGCCTGTAAAGTCGTAGGCTCAGATGCTGTTAAATCAGCTCTTGTGAAGATAGACAACCTCAATAAGACCCCGTTAAAGTTTAGTCCTAAGTACATGTATACTTTTTCTTTAACTCTCGGTCATCCATCTACCAGTGTCAGAATAAAAAAAATCAATGAATGGAGTTATAAGCATGGTGAAGAAAAATTCCCAAGTTGAAGTAGCAACTTTCTTTCAAAGGACATTTGCATACATTATAGATCTAACTCTATTAATTTGCATAACATCATTTATTCTTTATCCTTTACATAAGCAGTTTGAGCTTTTTGATTTAGTGGAAGTTTATTCCTATGGCACTGCTGGAATTACTACATCATATGCCGATAAATTACTGATTTCATCTATAATATTTGTTCTTGTTTCATTTGTATATTTCTTTTTTGAAATATATGGAAATTTCTCATTGGGAAATAAGCTTGTCCATGGCAAAATAGTTTTATTGAAAACGAATAATAATTATATAAGCAAAATATTAACGAGAACCGCCATCAAAGCATTCCCAATTGCAAATATTGTAGATTCTCTCGGTTTGCTAAGGAAAAGAGAAAAGCCACAAAAATTTACTGAACAGGTATTCCATATATTTTATGTTGATAATGCTAAAAAGAAGCATATATATGATTACATACTTATATCAGCAATATTGTATTACCTCCCATTATTCACTATATCTATCATAACTTTAATGATTGGTAAAACATATTTTTCAGGTGGCTCTGGTTCGATAGCACCCTATCACAATCCCACATTTAACCAATTGAATAATATACTAATTGGGAATAACACATCGTATGATCTTCAATTGGAAATTGGTGGGCTTTTTTTGTTAATACCTACAATTTTTGTATTATACACTTCCTCACTACTGGAGGGGTCTATAATGGGTATGGCACTTCTTGGGAATAAGTACACTTTTGCGGATAAAGTCCTTCCACAATTTTTCCCGGAAACCTTTGCATATGTTTTAGGAATCGCATTTGCAATGTGCGTGGTTACAATTGTAACCAGTTTTTTAGAGAATTACATTAAAGGAATCAGCTACAAAAAGTTTCAAAGCATTTTAAAAGCACAGATACCTATGGGAGTATTTTATTTTGCCACTTCTATGTTTCTCATATTTATCGCCGCTAATATAGAATCTTATATGTTAAGGTAAGGCAAACGCATTAAACTAAATTCCATTCAATGGACCTCATTGTGATAGTGTACATGAATTTGAATCGCTGTAATTTCGAAAAGTCATGTAAAACTCTAATCTACCTTTGCGTTAATAAATGGTAAAAGCCATCAATATATAGTAAAAATTTAAAGTTTCCGTGAAAATATTAATAACGTAAAAGCCAATCCCAGTTTCATGGTTACAGTATCTATAGATATAGGGGGGACATTCACTGATATTATCATAATAGATGATGAAATTCACTATTACAAGGTTCCAACGACACCGGCAAATCCAGAACAGGCTGTCATGAACGGATTAAGCAAATATCTTGATAAGAATATAGATGAATTTGTCCATGCAACAACAATTGCAACAAATTCTTTACTTGGCCAGTATGGTCTTGAATTGCCAAAAACAGCCCTTCTGACCACAAAAGGCTTCAAGGATGTTATAGAAATAGGGCGACAGAACAGACCAGAACTTTACAATCTTGATTTTCACAGGCCAAAAACTCTTATACCTCCAAAACTGCGTTATGAGGTAGATGAACGCACGGATGTAAATGGCCACATCATAACAAAAGCTGGAGCATCCGGGATGGATTCCATTAAGGAATCTCTGATAAAAAACAGGGTTAAATCACTGGCAATATGTTTTCTGCATTCATACATGAACCCGGAGAATGAAATGAACATTAAGAATTATCTTTCTGAATATTTTGACAATATTTCTATTTCATATGATGTATCCCCTGAACCAAGGGAGTACGAAAGAACCTCAACAACCGTTGTAAATGCAGTTCTTATGCCGGTAGTTTCAGGATACCTGAAAAGATTAAAGTCTGTGTTGAGTAAATTTGGATCTCCTGAAATAAATATGATGTCAAATGCAGGTGGTCTTGTTTCGGTGGATGAGGTCATAAAGAAACCGGTTAATATTATAGAATCAGGACCTGCAGCCGGGGTAATAGCGGCCAGTGAATTTTCATCCATACTGGGTGTTGATAAGGTAATAAGCTTTGATATGGGTGGCACGACATCAAAGGCTGGTACAGTCATAAACCATAATGTTGAAATTACAGCAGAATACGAGGTCGGTGGTTCCTCCCATCACGGAAGGATAGTAAAAGGCTCAGGATACCCTGTAAGATTCCCATTTATAGACCTTTCTGAGGTATCATCAGGTGGTGGCACAGTTATATGGAAGGATAAAACCGGTGCACTTAATATAGGGCCAATGAGTGCCGGATCTGAACCGGGGCCTGTCGCATACAATAATGGCGGAAAGGAGCCAACCCTTACGGACTCAAATCTTGTGATGGGCATTATAAATGATAAAATGTCAGGATCAGATAAAATCATGAGAAAAGATCTCGCATTGAAGGCTCTGGAAAAACTTGGAGACCCATATGAAGTAGCTGAATCCGCCATAAAACTGGCAAATCTTGAAATGGCAAGGGCTATAAGGCTTGTGACCGTGGAAAGAGGTTTGGATCCGGTTGAATTCACACTATTTGGCTTTGGTGGAGCTGGTCCCCAGGTTACAATGCCCGTTGCCGATGAACTGGGCATCAAAAATGTTATAATACCGCCTGAACCCGGAGTATTCAGTGCTCTTGGCATGATGCTTGCTGATATAAAATACGAGGCCAGGATGTCATATCCAGAGAATCTTGAAGCCGGATTCAATGAGCTAGAGCAGAGGCTTGCATATCAAATAAAAGATCCTGAATTTGTTAGATACGCGGACTGCAGGTACGTTGGGCAGGGTTCTGAACTCACAATACCTGTGAATAAGCCAGAAAAGGATGATATTATACGAGATTTTACAGAAACACACAGCAAGACATTTGGTTTTACCCTGGACAGGCCAGTAGAGATACTTACCATAAGGGTTTTTGCAATAAAAAAAAGGATTAAGCCTGACATACAGAATGTGGGGAATAAAATAGTTGAACCATACAAAAGAAATGTATATATCAACGGTAAATGGGAAAATGTCGATGTTTACCAGCGGAATGCATTACCAGTAAAAAAGGAAATAAATGGTCCTGCAGTAATTGAGGAGGATGGATCGAGTACATTTGTTCCACCAAAATGGAAAATATTCCGTGGAGAAAATAACGAATTAAGGGCGGTGAGATTATGACTGATTGGGAAATAATTGGGAAGGCTACACAGTTTATAGCAGAGGAAATGGGTGTTGCACTGAAGAGATCGGCTATATCGCCGAATATAAGGGAAAGAATGGACCATAGTTGTGCCGTTTTAGACTCTGAAGGACGCATAATTGCGCAGGCAGAACACATTCCAGTGCATCTCGGGTCATTCAAAATAGGATCCAGGAACATTATAAATTATATGAAAGAGAATAACATAAAAATGAATGAAAATGAAATGCTCATAACAAATGACCCATATATTTCAGGAACACATCTTAACGATGTTACAATAATAGCACCTGTATATGACCAGGGAAAAATTTTCTGCTATGTCATTAACAAGGCGCACAACGTAGACGTTGGTGGCCCCGTTTTCGGAAGCCTTAACCCGGATGCACGCAATCTTTACCAGGAGGGGCTTATAATACCGCCTGTAATAATAACTCCTGATATAATAAAGATAATACTGTCCAATTTCAAGGACCCTGAAACTGCTAAAGGGGATCTGAATGCCCAGATATCCGCAAACAGAATGGGAATAAGCAGGATAAAAGAATTAAAGACAAAATATGGCTCAGAGGAAATACTTTCTTCATGGGATTCACTCATAAGCCATTCAAGGGAACTCTCACTAATGGCCCTGAAAGAATGGAAATCTGGAGAATACAGGTCAACGGATTACCTTGAAAAGGGCATTGAAAAGATAAATATAGATATAAACCTGAAAATTAGTGATAAAGGGATAGTGGCAGATTTCGAGGGCACTCATGGAGAAATAGAATATCCGCTGAATGCAGTCGAGGGAGTTACATTCTCTGCTGTGGCCTTTGCAATAAGGAGCGCAATGCGATATTCCATCCCTACAAATGACGGTTTTTATTCAATAATCAGTATAAAGGCACCATACAGGTCTCTTGTAAATCCTGAAAAGAATTACCCTGTTTCAGGCGGAAACGTTGAGACAACACAGAGAATAGCCGATGTTACACTGAGGGCATTAAGTGAATTTCTCCCCTATATCCCTGCAGCATCATCTGGCACAATGATGAATATCATGCTTGGGGGAAAATACGGCAACAAATACTGGTCATACTATGAAACAATAGGTGGCGGAAATGGGGGCAGACACGATTCCATAGGGGAGTCAGGCATACATAGTAATATGACCAACACATTGAATACTCCGGTAGAAATTGCAGAAAAGGAATATCCGTTCTTTTTCACCAAGAACAATCTCAGAAAAAACAGTTACGGCAGGGGGAAATATCACGGTGGGGAAGGCATTGTGCGGTCATTCAAAGTTCGAAGCAGAACTTACATATCCGTTATTGCAGATAGATTCATAATACCTCCATGGGGGCTTCATGGTGGATTCCCAGGGAAGACAGGTAAAATATACATAATAAGCAATGGGCGTAAGAAGTCTATGCCAAGCAAGTTCTCTGCCGTACTGGAAGAAAATGATGAAGTAATCGTTGAAACTCCAGGCGGTGCAGCATACGGGGAAAAACAATAAATTTTTTTAATAATATAAATTAGAAACTTCAATAATTTGTTTTATATACTTTATAATTATAACAGCACTGTGAAAATCTTATCGTGGAACGTCAATGGCATCAGGGCTGCGGTCAAAAATGGGATTATAGCCACTCTAGAAAGTGAGAATGCACATATTGTCCTCATGCAGGAAGTAAAGGCTGATAAACTATCTATACCAGAAGAGATACACCACTTAGGCTATAAAATATACATAAATTCAGCCGATAAAAAGGGATATAGTGGAACAATGGCACTGTCAAAAGAGGAACCAATAAGCTATTCAGAAAATATGGGAGACAGTGTGCAAGATCCCGAGGGAAGAACACAGACGCTTGAATTTGAGAATTTTTACCTGATAAATTCATATTTCCCAAATTCACAACGCGGGCTTCCAAGGCTTGATTACAAAATTCAATTCAATAAAAGAATATTAAAATATATGGACAGCCTGAGGGAGAAAAAACCAGTTGTCATTACAGGAGATTTTAATGTTGCCCATGAGAATATAGATATAGCAAGGCCTAAAGGAAATGAGAGGAATGCGGGGTTTACTATTGAGGAGCGTGATTCCATGACTGAGATTCTGTCGCATGGTTATGTGGACACATATAGATATTTCCATAAGGAACCTGGGCACTATTCCTGGTGGTCCTATCGTTTCAATGCCCGTGAAAAGAACATAGGCTGGAGATTAGACTATTTCCTTGTCAGTGATAATTTTATTGGAAATGTTCAGGATTCACTGATACTGGAAAATGTTACAGGATCAGATCACGCCCCGGTGGAATTGCTGATAAAGCAATAAAACGTGAAATATTAATTTCATAAATCTTTTTATTATAGACCTAAAAATAATTTTTCAGTGATAATTCTATTTATCCACTTCAGAATGCCTCCGTATTTTTTTCCATTCAAAGCCCTTGAAACGCTCCTGGTCCTCTACCCTTCCCCTTTCATGATACCCATAAGCCTCCCAGTAGCCATCTTCATACTTTTCAATCAGCCTTATCTCTGTAACCCATTTTGCACTTTTCCATCCATACAAAGATGGCATAAACGGCCTCGCAGGAAATCCATGCTTCACTCCTAGTGGCTTATCATCTATTTTCAATGCCAGTATACTTTTGTCATCCACAGCATCATTAAATGGAATTGGGGTATCGTATCCATCGGCACAGACAAACATTACCCATTCCGCCTCCGGTAACGGTTCTGAATTCATAATGATATCCCTTAGAGAAGGTCCGGTAAATTTTGCATCCCTTATGGACCATTTTGTGACACAGTTGAAATCAGAAATGTATTCAATTCCGGGCATTTTATTCAGTTCTCTGTAAGTATATTCCGCTGGTTTATTCACAAGCCCAGTGACTTTCAAAGACCATTTGTTCTGATCTATGGCAGGGCCATCAAGTGCATCATATATAATCCATTTATCCACATAGTGTTGTCCTGGATTTTTAACTTCTATCTTTTCCATTGGCTTTACCATATTCATTTCGTATTTAACAATTTTTTAAAAACAATTTAGACTATTAAGGCTACAGACCGGGTTTGCGGAAGATAAGCCATTACTTTTTTATAACACGGAACTATAACCTACTATGCTGGCATTATATCTTTTGCTTCCAGTTGCAATAGTTGGCCTTTCCATATTGATTGCCGTTCTTCACATGGTAGCACCTGATCACTGGACACCAATACTCTCATATTCGCTCCATAAAAAATTTAAAAGTAAGGAAACAGGGGTTCTTTCCTTTGGCCTTGGCTTAATTCATGGCATATTCTCCTCCATATTATCCTTTGCAATAGCCATATTCGGCGTGTATTTTTTTCCCCAATTCGACATAAAGATATTCGCCGTTGCATTGCTTGTGTTTGTGGCGGCATATATAATTTTGAATGCAAGGCACGAGGAAAAATCGCAGGAATCAAAGGGAAATGAGATTGAGAAATCCATATTGTTAGTAAGCATAATACCTGATCCCGCAATTGTCCCAATAATATTAATAGCTGTAGTTTACGGCATGCACTTTGTCTATATCACAATGTCCCTTTTTGTCCTGTCGTCTGCTCTTGCCCTTCTCCTTATAACACTGGTTCTCAGCAAATTTCTGATGAAAAAACTTGCCACGTTAACACCCAAGAAAATAGATTATCTGGTTGCAATAATACTGCTATTAACCACCGTGTTTGTATTATTTTGATTCAAAAATATTTTTTATCATAATATAATCATGGATAATGTTAATAGGGGTTTTGACCATTTACGGTTCCGTTGTTCTTGCCATAATGATGGTTTTCTATCTTCTGGAATCGCGGTCTCCCGTATATTCCCTTCTCTTTGGGATCATGTGCTTCGGCTCAGCCATTTATGGAATACTTGCCGGGGTGTATCCATTCGGTGTCATAGAATCTATATGGGGAATATTTTCAGTTCACCGTTTCATTAAACGAATCAGGGTGCCCGAAAAACAATAGCCGGACAAAAACATTTATATTAGCTAAATAATTTTTCTTCAATGAAGAAGGGATACATGATAATTGGAATCATTATAATGTCATTTAATTCACTTTATCAGTATTCATGGAATGTTTTTGAGCCATTACTTAAAACAGGATTAAATGTTTCCCTTGTTCAGATAGAGGTTGCCTTCACGCTTTTTGCTATTTTCTCTACTGGATTTCAGGGCATAGGCGGTTATTTTGCCGATAAAAACGGACCCAGAAACGTTGGAATACTTTCTGCTGTCTTATCATCCACTGGATTTTTAGGCACGTCATTTATCCATAGCCTGTATCTTTTTTATATATTGTGGTCACTGGGCAGCATTGGTGAAGGCATACTTTACGGTATATCCACAAATCTTGCAGTTAAATGGTTCAAGGGGAGGAGAGGTTTTGCAGTAGGTTTTGTATCACTGGGTTTTGGCCTGGGCGCAGCGGTTGCAAATATATTCATAGCAGAGGCTGTTTCCTTCAGGACACCTATGCTGATAATAGGGGTTTCAGAGATAATTATACTGCCAGTTCTATTGATGAAGGCCAAATACCCGGAAACTGAAACACTGACTGGTGAAAAAACATCAAAAAATCTTAAGAACAAAAGATTCTGGATACTGTATATCTCATTTATACTGGGTGCAGTTCCCCTGATAGTAGTTTCTGCCTCATTTGGATATATAGGGGAAACATTGCCACTGGTGGAATTTACTATACTTGTCTCTCTTTTCCCCTTGCTCAGTGGTGTAAGCAGGCCCATACTTGGGTATATATCAGATTTGATAGGTAGAATAAAAGTTGTAATGCTGATAGACCTATTTCTTATTCTCGGATCGATATTTTTAATTTTCAGGCTATACATTTTTGCCATCATTTTTATAGGATTTTTCGGTGGTGCCATGATTTCCATGTATTTTTCACTGGTTGGAGATATATTCGGGTCAAAGTTCTCAACGGCAAACAACGGAGTATTCTATACCGGAAAGGCAATATCCGGGTTTATAGGCAGCACTATATTTGCGGCACTATTTATCCTGAATCACAATATCTCCTTTTTATTTGTCCTGATATCCAGCATAGGTGCAATATTATTCCTTATTGCTTCTGTGCCTAAAGGAAAAATAAAAGTATAATTTTTTATTTAAATAAATGATTATCAACAATGGTAAATACAGATGAGGCAGTTATAGCACGATTTGAATACAATGGCTATCGATTCGAAATTCTCGTTGATCCTAATGCAGCTTCCCGTATACGTGAGGGGAAAATAGATATTGAAAACGATCTTGCTATTCCTGAGGTATTCAAGGACGCCAAGAAAGGTGAAAGGACTAATGAAGAAATACTTAAACATGTTTTTAAAACAACCGATATAGGGCAGATTGCAATAGAAATAGTAAAAAGAGGACAGATACAGCTTACTACAGAACAGAGAAAGGAAATACTGGAAATGAAAAGAAAACAGGTCATTAATGAAATTGTCCGGGAGGCAATAAATCCACAAACAAATACGCCAATACCAGTAATAAGAATAGAGGAAGCCATGGAAGAGGCAAAGGTAAGGATTGATCCGTTTAAGGGTGTGGAGGAACAGGTTCAGATGGTTCTCAAGGCAATAAGGCCATTAATACCAATAAGGATGGAAAAAGCAAGGCTCGCTGTCAGGCTTTCAGGGGACGCATACGGGCGCCTTTACGGTGATATTTCAAGAATGGGCACAATATTGAAGGAGGAGTGGTCAAATGCAGGAGATTACATATGCGTTGTAGAGATACCGGCAGGAATGCAGGGAGACCTTATAGACCTTGTTAACAGAAAAACCAATGGGGAGGCTGATATAAAGTTATTAAAATGATTTTTAAACATTACTATTATTAAAATGGTTTATATATTATTTTAAGATTAATCGCAAAGATAAATATAATACGAAAGTATATTTCATAAAGTAAAAGGTGTATTCAATTGGAAACAAAAAAAATAGTTTATCCCGGGGATAAAATAGAAGTAGAGGAACTAAAACCCCGAAATGGCATGTATGAATATAATTCAGAATTTTTTTCTGAATACTTCGGAGTGATTCAGGAAAGCGAGCGATTTATTGATGTGGCTCCATTCAACAGCCCATATCTGCCCAGGGCAAATGACAAGATAATTGGGAAGATAATGGACATAGGTCCTACAATGTGGACTGTAGACATAAATTCGCCCTATTACTCACTTCTCCATATGAACGATACGCCCTGGCATGTTTCATCAGGTGACCTGGAGCGTTACCTGAAAGTGGGTGATTATGTTTATGCAAGGATCTCAGTATCCAATGAAATAAAAGAGAGCTGGATATCTTTGAGAGATAGCGGGATGAGAAAGCTAGAAACAGGAAGAGTTATATCGGTAAAACCCCCAAAGGTTCCACGTGTTATTGGAAAGGGAGGGAACATGATAAATATTATAAAAAACTATACCGATACAAAAATAATTGTCGGGCAGAACGGATTTATATGGATAGACGGCGACCTTGAAAACGTGAAAAAAGCCATTAATGCTATCAGGCTTGTAGAAAAGGAAGCACATACCATAGGATTAACCGACAGAATGGAAGAATACCTCAAGAATATGAAAGGTGAAAATTAATGGAAGGAAATGTAAAACTAATTAGAGATGATGGGCTCAGACTGGATGGGCGGGCACTTAATGAAATGCGTCCCATAAAAATTCAAACAGGCGTTGTGGACCGTGCTGACGGATCAGCATTTATAGAATGGGGCGCAAATAAAATTATTGTTGCTGTGTACGTAAGAGAAGCATACCCGAAACACGCCCAGAATATCGACAGAGCAATAGTTAAGGCAAGATACAATATGTCAGGATACTCAGTAGAGGAAAGAAAACGTCCCGGCCCGGACAGGAGAACAATGGAGATATCAAAGGTTGTTTCAGAAGCCCTTTCTTCAGCAATAGTACTTGAAAAGCTTCCAAGAGCCGAGGTTGATGTGTTCATACAGGTGCTCGAGGCTGATGCAGGCACAAGAATAGCAAGCCTTACAGCATCATCTGTGGCTGTAGCGGACGCAGGCGTCCCAATGAGGGACCTTGTTGTGGGATGCACGGCCGGAAAGGTAGATGGCAAAGTAGTACTTGATCTTTCAAAGGATGAGGACAATTTTGGCCAGGCAGATATACCAATGGCAATTTTGCCAAGGACAGGAAAGGTAGTACTGCTTCAACTGGACGGGAATGTGACCGAAGAAGAATTTAACGAGGCCACATCAATGATGATGAATGCAATGCCAAGGATTTCGGAATTGCAGAGAAATGCTTTGATGAGCAAATACAGTATAGAGGATGGTGAATAAAAATGCCTATGGATTCAAGTGCAGTATTATCTGAAATAAGGAAAGGATTTATACTGGAAAGCATAAAAACAGGGAAACGCCTTGATGGAAGGGGACTTCAGGATTACCGTGAAATAAAAATCACGGAAAATTTTGTTCCCAAGGCAGCAGGGTCGGCTATGGTTGAAATTGGAAAAACAAAGGTAGTGGCAGGAATAAAGGTCGAGGAAGGCGAACCCTTTGAGGATTCTCCGGACAGTGGTGTAATGGCACTGAACATAGAATTGCTTCCAATGGCCTTTCCAACCTTCGAATCTGGACCGCCAAGTGAGCAGGCAATAGAATACTCCCGTGTGGTTGACAGGGGAATCAGGGAAAGCAAGATGGTAGACACCTCAAAGCT
Source organism: Ferroplasma sp. Type II (assembly GCF_000496155.1). Taxonomy (NCBI): domain Archaea; kingdom Methanobacteriati; phylum Thermoplasmatota; class Thermoplasmata; order Thermoplasmatales; family Ferroplasmaceae; genus Ferroplasma; species Ferroplasma sp. Type II. The sequence goes on along the minus strand of NZ_KI542801.1, from coordinate 30,303 downwards.
GGTAATAGAGTCTGGCAAAAAAGTGTGGATGATCTTTGTGGATATAGATGTTCTGAACTATGATGGCAATATAATAGACGCTGCCACGCTGGCTGCCGTTACGGCATTGAAAAATACTGTTGTTCCCGCATCCAGAATCGGGAAGAAAGATTATGCCCTTCCTGTTAATGCAACACCAGTATCAGTGACCATGGTTAAAATAGGGGACGAACTTGTATGCGATCCGGATCTAGAGGAGGAACAGGTTTCCAATGGAAGAATAACCGTAACCATATCGGAGGATCATAACATCCACGCCATGCAAAAGGGAGATATAGGAGAACTTTCACTGGAAGAAATAAGAAAAGCTATAAAAACATCGAGTAATATAGGTAACAAATTAAGAGAAACACATTTAAGGTGAATATATGACAAAACATACAGTAAAAGTAGGGGCTTCAGGCCGTTTCGGGCCAAGATATGGTGTTACAGTAAGGAAAGCATGGAACAAGATATACAAGCAGAAAACCAGCTTTTATACATGTCCTTCATGCAAGCAGAAAAAGGTTAAAAGGATTGCAAATGGAATATGGGAATGCAGGCACTGCAGCTACAAATTTGCTGGTGGTTCCTACACCCCAGAATACAGCAGCGAGACCGTAAAGGAGATAAATAACCATGTATAAATGTATTAGATGTGGAAGACAGCTTGAAAAATCCTTCGGCACAACAGATATAGAATGTGAATGTGGATCGAGGGTATTCATCAAGGAAAGGCCTAGCATAGAAAAAATAGTGAAGTCCAGATAATTTTTATTTTTTTATGAACGATTTTAAGGATTTATTTACTGATAACCTGTGCATAAGGTGTACCGGACGTATTTTTGCAAATGTTGATTCCGGTCTTACAAACTTTGAGAGGGGAACAAGGCTTGCTTTTGCCTATAAATCATTTTACGGACCATTTGAGGAGTCTAATACCTGCAGAATATGCAATGGAGTTTTCGATGAATTGGATAAATATTATAATATGGTTAATGATGTTATTGGCAAAAAAGAATACAAAACATTCTTAATCGGATCGAAATTTGACCCAGACACAATTCTTGAAGAAGAAAAAATACAGAATAAATACGGAAATAAGGGCGAAAGCATAAAAAAAGAATTTAACCGTGAATTTGGAAAATATTTTTCAGGCATTTCTGGCAAGGAATTTTCAAAGGATGCAGATATTACAGTAGAAATAAATACCATTTACGATAATGTGAATTTGATCATAAAGCCATTATATATCTATGGAACATACATAAAAAAGAGAAGGGACATCCCACAAACAAGATGGATAAATGGAAGTGGTGATTCACTGGAATCACTTATAGGTGAAAAGCTTTTAAAATTCACTGGTGGGAACAATTACAAATTACACGGTTCAGGCAGGGAAGATGTAGATGTGATGATGCTTGGCAATGGCAGGGAATTTGTAATGGAGGTAGACTGTCCAGAGATTAGAAACTTTTCCCTGAACGAGTTCATGGACGAAGTGAATAATTCAGGAGATAACATATATATATCAAACCTGGAATTCACAGACAGGAAAAGAATAAGGGAGATAAAGGAGGCTATATATGATAAAACCTATGTGGCAACTATAGAATTTGAAAATCCAGTAGACGAAAAAAAACTTCACGAATCTACTGATAAATTCAAAAATTTAACTATATCCCAGAGGACACCAACAAGAGTTATAGGCAATCGATCTGATCTTATAAGGAAAAAAGAAATAAAATATATAAATATAGAAGATATACATGATAAGGAAGCCATATTAAAAATCAGGACACAATCCGGGACATATATAAAGGAGCTGATAAATGGGGATAACGGGAGAACAGTGCCAAGTCTCTCCTCTGTCTATGGATCTGAATTAAAGGTAAAGTGCCTGGATGTATTAAAAATAGAGAGGTGAATAAGGATGACAAGAATGTCTAATGGAACCAGATCAGGTTCAAGAAGTAAGTTAACAAAGAAGATAAAACAAAGAGGAATGCCTAAGGTTAATAGCCTTTTAAAGAAATTCGAAATTGGTGAAACGGTTGCCGTTGTCATAGATCCAGCGATACAAAATGGAATGCCATTTCACAACTTTCAGGGAAGAACAGGGAAAATAACAGGAATGCAGGGTAATTGCTACATTCTGAAAATAAAAATCGGAAACACAGAAAGAAAAATAATATCTGCACCTGTTCATCTCAAGAGGTTAACTCAATGAAAATAACCTATAAAACCAATAACGAAGTTTACAATATGCTAATGGAAATTGAAGACAGGACTCCAAATGAAAATGACACACTTGCATACGTTGAAAAATTCTTGAAATACAGTAAAGATACAGATATGAAGCAGCTTTACAATGATATAAGCAAGGTCCATAAACTCCCAAAGGAGGCTATAATTAAAATTATAGACATAAAGCCTTCCACATCAGAGGAACTGGTGGCAATATTGAACTCATATAGTGTTACTGTAGATGACAAAGTTTTAGATAGTATATTAGATATACTCAAGGTTTTATAAATGGAAGAATATGCCTATATTATAGATTATCTGCCCCAGGGGAGAGCAGAGGATAAAAATTTCCGCAAATCTCCACTCATACTGGCAATCGGTGAAAACGAATTCAAACTGTTAGAAATTCTTCCGAAACCGGATGCCGTAATCACAGTTGGTGATAAGATATATATAGGGAAATCACCGGAAAAAAGAGATAAGATAATATCCATAAAACGGAGAATTACTTATAAGGAATTGACAAGTGCAGCAATCAGTGAACTTCCATATACAATAGAAAATATAATTGATGATAATCCACAGAGATTCGTTGATTTTTTTAACAATTCGGAGGCAATAAATACAAGAATGCACACGCTCGAGCTTCTACCCGGATTAGGGAATAAGAGCATGTGGACTGTTCTTGAAGAGAGAAAAAAGGAGCCCTTCAAGTCCTTTGATGATATAACGGAAAGGGTAAAAAGTGTACACAACCCAAAGAAAATGATTGTTAACAGAATTATGGATGAACTGCAGAACAGGTACGAAAAATATAAACTGTTTGTTGCAAAATGACCGGAAATTTTTCTAAAAAATATGGGCAGGTATTTTTAAATGATAAAAATATTGCTGCCAAGGAAGTAAGGCTGCTGGGTGTAAATCCCCACGACCATGTTCTTGAAATTGGCCCAGGCAATGGAATATTGACAGATATTCTGATTAATCTTCCCATAGAACTTACTGCTATTGAACCAGATCACAGATTTTATGAAAATCTAAGTATAAAATATTCTGAACAGAGAAGATCAGGCAAATTCCATATTATCAAGGAAAATTTTCTGGATACAAAACCATCATACTATAATCATATTATAGGCAATATTCCATATAACTTATCCTCACCAATATTATTTAAAATTCTGGATTTTGATTTTGACTCTTCCATACTCATGGTCCAGAAAGAATTCGCTCTAAGGCTTGTTGCAAAACCTGGGACAAAGGATTATTCCAGGCTCACCATCAATGCCGCTGTGAGATCAAATATTAATATTCTTTTCAATGTTACCAGAAAAGTTTTTTTACCTGTTCCTGGGGTAGATTCCGCAGTTATATCCATAGTAAAAAAACCATTTGATGTTGATATTCAAAATTTTGATAAATTCCTTGTAAAAATATTTTCAATGAGAAGAAAAAAATTATCCACAATATTAAATTATAATGGCCCATTCAATGAAAAAAGGCCTGGAGAGCTGGATATAAATCAGTTACTTATGGTTTACTCCCAGATATAGTGCTATTGCCTACATTTCCTGTACTCTTGCTAAGGATGTTATTGAGGGCAGTTGCCGTAAAGAACTGTGATGTATCTCCAACAGTAGGCACATTCTGTGGTATCATTATGAGTGAACCTTTTCCTTCAAGCCCTATCTGATAAACTATATCCATCCATCTCAGCTGGAAAGCGGTTGGATTGTTTGCATACTGTTTTGCGGCATCAACCATCTTTCCCGCAGCTTCAACTTCAGCCAGTGCAAGGGTAACCCTGGATCTTCTTTCCCTTTCTGCTGCTGCCTGCCTTGACATAGCGTCCTGCAGAGTTTGTGGGACAAGCACATCTCTTATTTCTACGGATGATACCTTTACTCCCCAGTGTTCTGTTTTTTCATCAATTATCTGCCTTGCTGCTTCTCCAACTTTCTCTCTTTCTGATAATATTTCATCGAACGAGGATTTTCCCAGAACTTCCCTCAGTGTTGTCTGTGCTGCAAGTTGTGTTGCGGCTGCATAGTTTTCAACATTTAGAATGGCCTTGTCTGGATCAATGATCTGGAAATACATTACTGCATCAACATTCACAGGAACATTATCCTGAGTAAATGTAGACTCAGTTTTAAAGGCCACTGCCTGTATCCTGGTTGAAAGCACTACTGTAATCTTACTTATAATAGGCGTTACATAAACTAATCCCGGTCCTTTTAATCCTGTATATCTTCCCAGGGTTAAAACCGGCGCTCTCTGCCACTCTTTCAAAATATGAATTCCTGACAATATAATTGCCACAATTATTACCAGAACAAGAATCAAAATTACTTCTCCTACATCAATAGCTACCATAGTATCACAATGGGAAATCGTATATAAATATTTTTAAAGTATTTTTATTGGTATACTTGCAGAAAGAAAAGATTTTCCATATAGTACGGCAGTTAACGAATTATTAAACGTGAATTTTTATATATGCCCTTATACTTATCCAATTATGTCTGGAATTGTAAGCTATGGGTCATATGTTCCCATATATAGAATTAAGCCAGAGGAAATAGCCAGGATATGGGGCGACGATCCGGAAAAAATGAAAAATAATCTTTTTATACTCAGTAAATCGGTACCCTCACCTGATGAGGATGTAGCATCCATATCAGTCGAGGCTGCAAGAAATGCACTTAAAAGAAAAAAAATTAACCCTCATGATATTGGAGCAATATATGTCGGTTCTGAATCTCATCCCTATGCTGTGAAACCCACTGCTACAATAGTAGCTGCCGCAATAGGCATGCCCCTTGAGTATTTCGCTGCAGATTATGAATTTGCATGCAAGGCAGGTACGGCCGGAATGCAGAATGTCAAGGCAATGGTTGATGCAGATTATATAAAATATGGCATAGCTATTGGATCAGATACCTCGCAGGGAGCTCCAGGAGACGCTCTTGAATATAGTGCATCGGCTGGTGGTACCGCAGTGATTATTGGAAAGGATGATGTAATAGCAGAGATTAATGATACATTATCAGTATCCACGGACACCCCTGATTTCTGGAGAAGGGAAGGAGAGCCCTATCCAAGGCACGGTGAGAGATTTACCGGAGAACCGGGGTATTTCAAGCATGTCATATCCGCAGCAAAGGCAATGATGTCCAGGATGGGAACAAAAAGCAGTGATTATGATCATGTTGTGTTCCATCAACCCAATGGGAAATTTCCCACAAGGGTTGCAAAAATGCTGGGTTTTACTGAGGAACAGTATAAAACTGGCCTGTTAACGCCATATATCGGAAACACTTATTCCGGTTCTACAATGACCGGATTGTCCGCCATACTGGATGAAGCCAAACCTGGAGACAGGATACTTGCAGTTTCCTTCGGTTCAGGTGCCGGATCGGATGCCTTTGATATTACTATAACAGATAATATGAAAAGCTATAAACATGAAAATGCCCCTGGCGTCAGAAAAATGATAGAAAATGTAAAGTTCATAGATTATGCTATGTATACGAAATTCAGAAAAATGCTTATTATGGGTGAGAGTTTTGAGTAATGAAGTTTATATTATCGGTGCTGGAGAAACAAAATTCGGGGAATTGTGGAACAAATCACTTAGGAATCTGGCAGTTGAAGCCGGATTAAAGGCTATTGAAGATGCTGGAATTTATTCCAGGGACGTGGATGCAATTTATGGCGCAAACTCACTTGCTGGCGTTATAAATCAGCAGGAAAATATAGGTGCCCTGATAGCAGACTTTTCAGGATTGTCTGCTGACGGCATTCCATCCTTAAGGATAGAATCATCCACAGCTTCGGGCGGAGCTGCATTAAGGGATGCTTATCTATCCATAAAATCTGGAGAATACGATGTTGTAGTCGTCGGTGGTGTAGAAAAAATGACAGATATACACGGAAATGACATCCTTGAGAAATCATCATCAATACTTGACCGCGAGTGGGAAGCATTCTTCGGTGCAACACCTGCAGCAATGGCAGCACTCATAGCCAGAAAATACATGCACGATTTCAACGTTGAAAAAGAAGCTTTATCGATGTTTTCAGTAAATGATCATCTGAACGGTTCAAAGAATCCAGATGCACAGTTCAGAAACAAGTTGACGATACAGCAGGCAATGAACGCAACTGCTGTTGCCGACCCCCTTAATATGATGGACTGTTCCCCTCTGAGTGACGGTGCGGCAGCACTGGTTCTGGCATCTGAGAGTTACACGAAAAAGAATAATCGTGAAGGTATCCGCATATTAAGTTCTGCAGTGGCAGAAGACTATCTCGCTGTCGGTTCAAGGAAATCTATATACACATTAAATTCAACAAAACTTGCGGTGGAAAAAGCATTCCGTAAAGCACAGATAAAAAGGAGTGACATATCATTCATGGAAGTTCATGACTCATTTTCAATATATGGCCTATTAGAACTGGAAGACCTGGGATTCGCGGAAAAGGGGAAAGCAAAGGATCTTGTATACGATGAAATAAAACTGGATGGAAGTATTCCGGTAAATCCCTCAGGCGGACTGAAAGCCAAAGGAGATCCATACGGTGCTGTTGGTGTTGGGCAGGCAGTGGATGCATATAAGCAACTAATGGGCAAAGCTGGCGATAACCAGATAAAGGATGCAGGGTACGCTCTTATCCATAACATGGCTGGAACCGGGTCATCCTCTGTAATACATATACTGGGTGAATAAAATGACAGAATTATCAAGAATTTGGAGAGAGACAGAATATAGATACAATCTTATTGGATTTAAATGCAAGAATTGCGGGAACTCATATTTTCCTCCAAGGGACATATGCCCCACATGCCACAGAGAATCTATAGGAAAAATGGAAAAGGTAAAATTCAGTGGAAATGGTGAAGTATTATCCTATACTATTGTACATGATGCACCGCCCTCTTTCAAAAGGCAGGTTCCCTATGTTCTAGCCCTTATAAAATTGGTAGAAGGCCCTGTTATAACTGCTCAAATAGTCGATTGCGCACCTGAGGATGTTGATATAGGAACAAAGGTACATACAGTCTTCAGAAAGATTCGCCAGGATGGGGAAAGTGGTATAATAGAATATGGATATAAATTTGTTATAGATTCATAGACTATTCGCATAACTAAATATTTCAACTCCTAATTTTTTCCTGGAAATATTCCATAATAAAAAACGCTTTTAACCTTATTGCAATATAATACTCATGAAAATGTTGATAGCACACACACCTGATCCAGACGACGCCTTTATGTTTTATGCAATGTTTGAGCACAAGATAGAAACATCATTTGATTATGATCAGGTAGTAAAGGACATAGAAACTCTTAACAAAGAATCAGTTGACGCAAAATATGATGTAACGGCAATATCGGCAAATGGGTACATGCACGTCTCCGATAAATATGATCTGACAACATCAGGGGCAAGCTTTGGTTTATCCTATGGACCGCAGGTAATAGCCAAAAAGAAAATTGACCTGAAGGGCAAAACTATAGCCAGTCCCGGTAAATATACTTCTGCAGAACTGTTGTACAGAATGTTTGCGCCAGAAGCTGGTAAATTTAAAGAGGTACGCTTTGACAAAATAGTGAATGCTATTATGAACGATGAAGTTGACGCAGGAATCCTTATACATGATGAACAATTGACATTTCAGGAAAAGGGACTGGTACCGGTGTTAGGTCTTTACGATGAATGGAAAAAATATGCAGGCGATCTCCCCATACCTCTGGGGTTTAATGCTATAAGGAAAGACATGCCTCTGGAAGATAAACTGAAATACAAAAAAGACTTTGAAAACTCAATAAAGTATGCAATGGAACACGAAACAGATGCGGTAAAATACGCTATGAAATATTCAAGGTACGACAACTTTGATCTCGAAAGGAAGTTCATTTTAATGTATGTAAATGATCTTTCCATAGATTTTGGCGAGAGGGGCAGAAAAGCTCTAGATCTGTATTATAAAAGAGCCGCCGATAAAAACATAATTAAACCCTTTAAACCAACCATAGTTTAAATATCTTAAATTATTAATGCATTATTTATGATAAATATTTCACAATAATGATATTTTAATAATATTTAGTTAGTCTGGGAATAAAATTAACTTTAAATATGATTTTGTAATTTTCCGCCGATAAACATGTCCATATCATATCCAGTTTGGGATAGTGCAATGTTCGCTTATACTATATCAGCGCATATACTGCTGGTATCTTTGAGCATGGGTCTGGCAATAATGGTAACTATTGCCGAATTTCTCGCACTCAAGAAGAAGGACAAATATTATGACACACTTGCATATAAACTATCAAAGGCCCTTGTAATATTCTTTGCGGTAGGAACCGCCTCAGGAACAGTGATGGCTATGGAATTATTCCTGTTCTGGCCATCTTTCATGAAGCTGGTGGGAGAGGTTTCTATGGGGCCATTTTATGTTGAGGTGTTCTCTTTCCTTCTGGAGGCCATAGCTCTTCCAATGTATGTATATTTCTGGAAGGATTTCAAAAACAGGTGGGAGCACTGGGGTTTAAGCCTTGCAGTTACAATAGGAACATATCTTTCAGCATTTACCGTTACTGAAATAAACGCATGGATGAACACTCCTAATGGATTTAATGTGGCCAAATTTGTAACTACCGGCCAGGTAACAAATGTAAATCCATTCGCACCCTTTATTACTGCCTCAACCGCTGCGGAAGAACTTCACATGTCCGGTGCTGTATATTATGCAGGTATAGCAATGATTCTTGCGTATTTGATATATAAATATCTGAAAACAACCAATATGTCTGAAAAAATGATCTACAGGAGAGGAATAAATATAGCGGCTGTTTTCATGATATTAGATATTATATATCTCGGTGCTACAGGTTCAGAAGAACTATCAACATTACTGGTTATAGAACCAATAAAATACGCCGCACTGGAATTGGATTTGCATGCAACAATAGGAACCTCGTTTGCTACCATGGCACCGGAACATATATTTGGCATTCTTATAAATCATAAACTGGCTTACGCCCCATCACTTCCATACGCACAGTCTTTGCTTGCTTTTCCATTTACCTTCGGAAAGGGTCATATTCCCGGGCTTATCCCTTTAACAACATATCATGGTGTAACTGATTATGGCGTATGGCCACCATACATAGTGCATGACACATTAGACCTCATGGTCGGTTTCGGTGTCCTGATGGGGCTCTACTGGCTATACGTTGTAGTACAGTATTTCAGGAAGAAAGACCCATTAAGCCACAGATTTACACTTCTTGGTGGAATAGCAGCTGCAATAATGGGTGTATTTACCATGGAAGATGGCTGGTACACTGCCGAAGTTGGAAGAGTTCCATTTATAATAAGATCACCGGTTCCAGGCGGTTTTGTTGTCAATGGTGTAAAATATTATGGAACAATGACAATTGCACAGGCCGCATCAACTTCACCAGCTGTTTTCCCTCTTGGAATAGCCATTATCGCATTCTATCTGATAATATTCCCGGCAACATTTTATTTCGCTGCCAAAGTAATGAAATTGTCAAATGTAGAAGAAGACCTCAAACTTGGCGAGGACGACATAAAAATGGAAGATGAAAGAAGGAGCAGGAAATCCGTTTCTGCAAAAGCAGGTATGAGGTGAATTAAATGGCAAACTTAATTTATGGCTTAAATTTCGACGTACTATTCTTAATTGTGGTAATAGCTTCAATGGTTGCAATGTTTTCAACAGAACTGATGGCCGTGGTTCCAATTGCAATGAGGTTTAAGGACAACAAAATAAGGATAAACGTTTTATCCTACATTGTCCCAGTTTGGGAAGTGGTTGGCACGTTTTTTGTCCTCTGGCTGGTAGATATGGAGAATATAATCCCTGTACTGATGCCATCAATAGCATATTCCCTGTTCCTGTTATTTGCAATTTTCATATTCTTCCTCGTGGTGAGAAACTCTTTTATCATATACGCGGAATTTGTATGGCATGAAAACAAATATTTTGATGAAAGGAAATTGTACATCGTATATTCTGTTGCAACGTTTATAATGGGTATTATGGCGCTTTCAATCCTGGCAGCAATTTCCAGTGGATACGGAGTTCACATTTATGGCTATGGCAAATTTTCAAATATACCATATTCTAGCAGTTATACCAATTTCGGGGTATTATATTCACATCCTGGTGTGATAGGCTTCATTATCGGGGCACTTATACTGGCAAATGGAATAGGAATGGTATTTTACCGTCTTACGGATATAAAAACAACAGTAGGAAAATTCCTTCCCTTGATACTGGTTGTAATAGGCCTCGCTATATTTATGCCCTCATATTACTCAATTACAGCCAGGGATTATACATTAAACAATGCATTTATAGGAATACCCATAGTACTGGCTTTGGTAATACCGTTGCTGTATGCCTTTAAGGGGACAACTTACCTTGCTTCCTATAAGCCATTTGTTGTAATCCTGACCATAATATCTGTGGCTTTCCTTGAACTGAAGCAGTATCCATATGTGTTTGGAAATGCAAATATGGCGGCATATATACCTGCAGTGACAACCAACTCTGCGATGGAATATCTTGCTTTTATAATATCCGTCGTTGGTGGTATATGGCTCGTACTGATGATGATATATTATGCCTACGTATCAAACCACAGAATTGCAAAGTTCATACCAGAACATTCCACTGCGGAAAAAACGGCCGAAACAAAATAATAAATATAAATTTTAAATACCTTTTTAAACTCTACTGTTAAGGGGCTGTGGGGTAGCTTGGCATCCTACGGGCTTTGGGAGCCTGAGACTCCGATTCAAATTCGGGCAGCCCCATTTAATTTATGGGAATATGAATAAGAACGAAAAAATAACACCACTTTATAAACTAATATTTAAAACCTTAACTCCGCAATTTTTTAGGGAATACGTCGGTTTATATGTTTTTATCCATTTTTTTAACACTTGCAGATATCTTATTCAATGTTTCCTGACTTTCCTATCACTGTAAACAAATAATAAACTTATCTATATTCACATGACCCAACCAGATCTGCGGACGCGATTATCTATTTCTTTGGCAAAACACCAGTTGTTTTTGGAAGGATATCTCTGGGAAATTATAATGGAATATAGTACTATATTATTTATTACTAAATTATTTATTAATATTGTTACCGATATATATATATATTCATACGTTTATATCATTATGAATAGAAAGAAGGTAATAATAGGTGTGTTAATGGCAGCAATATTTGTAATGGTGGCTTTTATTCCTTTAGCAAATAATATTCCCACTGATAAAGGCAATACAGGTGTTAATAGTATTTCACCCCAGATTGCCATAAGCAAATATGTTATAAACAAATCTCCTGCTGCAAAGGGCAATATAAATTCAAACATATCAAATAAAATAGCAATATCATTTTCCACCTGGTACATAAAGAATCATGCTCAGGACAAACTCCCTCCAATATCATCAAAAACTGGATCTATGCTATTCAGAGAATATCTTAACCAATCAATAGCAGGAAAGGCATATATTATGAGACTTACAAATATTGAAAAATCATCATTCAATTACAGCAACAGAATGGCAGTGAATTCTGTTGAATCAATCCTGCATACTGGACATAATGTTCCATCTAAAATACAAACTGGCAATTCAACTTCTTATGTTATTAACATAAAGCCGGACCTTCCTGGTGGTGTAACATCAGACAGTGGAACCTGGGTAATGGTCTCTATTAACTATTTTGTATATCATGCACCGTGGTGGCTTGGCGGGTGGAGCGTAACATATGGTCAACAGGATAATTTCAATGAATTATGGGCAGGACAGACAGCACAGAAACAATACAACAACTTTGAATCATATATGACGTTGGGTGGATTACTAAGTGGCACTGCCGCATCTGGTATTACTGCCTATTTAGTAGCAGACGCAATAGCTGGTACAAGTGTAGGTTCACGTGCAGGTCTGGTTGGAGCAATAGTGGGGGGAGTAGTTGCAGTGTTAATGGGATTCGCAATTTATAAAGTTGAAAATGCTATGACTCAGTTATATGAATCAACGTATGCTAATGAACCAAGCGGGAATAAATATATCTGGACATACATGCAAAATGATTATTATTATCCATCGGTGACAGTTGCGGGTTCTCTAGCTTCTTCTATAGGATTTTATGGGCACCTATCCAATGGGAATCTAGTAACATTATGGCCAGCTATACCATTTGTAGCGGTCGGGTCATTGACAGGTGTCGTAATCAGTAGTTATTTCGCCTCCTATACAAATTATATAGAAAACAAGTACGGTGATAATACATGGGTGAACTAATAATCTTTTATTTTTATTTCATATCTGTTTATATAGCACTTTCAGTTATCCTTCTATTACAGATCATTAAATTTAAGGCTAAAACGCTTCCAAAAAAAGATAAATATATTTTATTATCCCTAGTTTTTTTGATGATTTTAAATGTTATTGTGCTTCTTATAATAGCGTATCCATACTCGTCCCAAATGTTTAAATATGACTCGTATTTATCCCATCAAATTGGGAACATTGCTATATTTAGTGTAATAGAACTTATAGTTGTACTAACAGTTGTACTAACAGTTGCAATTTTACAAATTAATTCAAAAAATAATAAGTCACTTAATAAATAGTGAGACAAAATTATCTTATTGAGTTATATACATATTAAAAGAAGAATTGAAAGAGATCTATAGGAAATAATGGCAGAATGGCAAAGATGAAAGACGGGGGAGAAACTTGCCATAATAAAGGAGATAGAGGGAAGATAGAGCTTATTAATTCGGTTGGTTTTGTATCATTTAACATAAATTTTCAAATCCCTTCCATATTATTGATTTTTTTAATTCTCAACGTTTGTAGAAACTCCTTTTAATATAATTTTGTAAATTTAATATATGATAAAATAATATTCCACCGCCGCAGTGATGATATTTATAAATAAATGATTTAATGATTAATGACGGGCAAGCTGAGCGGTAAAAAAGTAAATTTTTATAATTATTCTTTCTTATAAAAAGAACTTATTTCAATTCTGTTGCCGTTATGGTCATAAACGTATAATTTACTTCCTTCATCTGTCGTTTTCATATGATGGCCATCGCAATATGGCTTGTTCTCTGAAAGTCCACATGCGCACAGATGGAGTTCTTTATCACCAACTTTTATCAGATATGGTTTATCACTTTCATGCATTACTACCCTTGACATAATTAAATATTATGAATTGATATATATTTTTGGTGTATTTTTATCGGCTACTCAGTCACATTTAAGTATGCTTATATAATCTTTTTTTATGGATTATCTGGATGAAAAATGTATGGATATTAACTATGCCAGGATTTATGGAGATACATATGAACTTATGAAAAATGCTGGAAAAGCACTCTCAGATTTTGTAATAAGCATGGTTCCTCCAGGAAAATCAATAGCCATAATATGCGGTACTGGAAATAACGCTGGCGACGGCATATGCTCCGGTGAATTTCTCCGTAAAAGATACAGGGTTTCTGTTGTATTAATAAAAGGGATAAATGGGTTAAAAACACCAGAAGCCAGAAGGGCCATAAATGAATATGAGGGGCAATATTATGATATATCATCAGTAGATAGTATTATTTCCGAATCGGATATAATAATAGACTCAATATTCGGAATAGGAATAAACGGTGAACCGAGGAAACCATATGATGGTGTAATTGATATAATGAACAAAAGTGGCAAACCAATAATATCTGTGGACGTTCCCTCTGGATTCCCAACAGATATACAAATAAAGCCCCAGTATACAATCACATTTACAGATATTAAAAATGGCATGAATCCTTCAAACAGCGGTAAAATTATAGTTACCGACATAGGCATACCAGATGATGTGAAATCTATTTCCGGTCCTGGGGACATGGTTTATATGCCCATTTCTACCCCGGAATCTCATAAAGGCATGAATGGAACCGTCGGAATTCTGGCCGGTTGGGAATTTTCAGGTGCTGCAGTCATGTCATCCCTATCAGCATATAACACAGGAACAGATCTTGTAAAGGTATTTTCAAATGATGCAAATAGATCAATAATACTCTCATATAATCCAGGTTTAATGTTTTACCCGGTAAAAGATAAGGTTTTTGACATATCTGGATTAGATGCCCTGCTCATTGGCCCAGGAATGGGTAAAACAGATGAAGCACGAAGTTTAATGGAATATGCAGTAAATAATTACCCGGGGCAATTAATCCTGGATGCCGATGCCCTCAAAATTATAAAACCCTCAAAAATTGCAGGCAGAAATGCCATAATAACACCTCATAAAGCAGAATTTACTGCATTTACCGGATTACCACCAACTGAAGAAAATGCCATAGAAACCGCCAGAAAATACGGAATCGTAATTTTATTAAAGGGAAGCAGGGATATAATCACCAACGGTGAAACAACCACATATTCATATGGGGGAAACAGCCGCATGACTATGGGAGGTACAGGTGATGCACTAGCCGGCATAGTGGCCGGTATTGCTTCCAGAAAAGTCAATCCATTCAGGTCTGCGGTGTTGGGATCCTTTATTAACAAAAGATGCGCCGAGATGTCATTTGAAAAATATGGGTATTATTATGGCATAATGGATATGATAGACAATATAAAAAATATTTTGCATAATAAAATTTAAACCTATTTAATGATTATATCATGATGATTGAGGCAGTAAATGGCCATGTAAACATTCCGGATATGTCAATATACTCCCTTCTGCAAAAAAATGCTGAGGTAAATGGAAGCAAGCCAGTAATAATATTTTATGATAAATATATTACATACGCAAAATTGCTTAAATATGTGGATTCTATGGCATATCAGCTTGAGCATCTCTTGAACGTCAGGAAAGGGGATACAATAGGCATTTGGATGGATTATTCTCCACAATATGTTATTTCCATAATATCATCCATGAAAATCGGTGCCCGCATTCTAATAATTGATGGGAATATTGATGAAAAAATAGTAAATGCATATACTGATAAATACGGCATAAAGGTAATGATAATATGTAAAAAATTTGCAGAAAAAGCAAATAATGAAAGAATAAAATATATAATATCAGATCCAAATGATTTTCTTACACTGGGAAAAGCCATAGTCAATAATATCTGGAACCGGTCACCTGTGAAATACGGGAAAAACGTACTGAAATTCTATGAATTTATATACAGTGATAACAGCTCCAAAATTTCAGAAACATCAGATTCTCACAGCATCATGTTTCATATAGATGGTAAGCTGTTGACCTTCAGGGTGAAAGATATTATAGCACCAACTTTCCTGATCAATTACTGGCTTCCAAAATTTGATGGCAAGCCCATATTTTATTCACAAATAAATCATTCAACACCACTGGGGCTCATATACTCAATAACCCTGCCAATATCATTCTCTGGAACCATTGCAATAAACAAATTTAATAATATATCCAGGAATAGTCCCGATTTTATAATAGGAAATCCAATATTTTATTCGACCATAGTAGAAAAGAAAATAAATATCAATAGTGCAAAATATTGTATAATGCCCTTCTTCGACCCTAAAATTGAGGATGTTTTTAATAAATATACTAAAATTCCGTTGATAATGGGCAGATCGGATCAATACACACTTACAACGCACATGAACCCCTTCGATGATATCAGGAAAGGGTCACTAGGGCTGCCTCTTAATTACGTTGAATGCACTGTAGGAAAGGAAAACCAGCTGGTTGTCAGAACTCCTTACCTCCCTGTAATCTACGAAAGCGGAGAAAAAAAAGAATATGAATGGTATGATACTCATTTTATGGTAAAAATTATAGATAATTATTATTATGCATTTTGATTGAGGTACCTTGAATTATATTTTTCCAGCAACTGTCCGAATAAAAGTGCAAGGAAGAAATTCACCACAATATATGTTACAAAATAAAATATTGTCCCGTACAGGCCATCTATGCCAAGACTGTATGCTGTTATTATGACAAAAAATACAAGCCAGTATGCGAGTACCATGAATTTTATCTTTCCGTTCAGTGTGTTTCTCGGGATAATGTCGAAATACTTTGCAAGAAGCAGGGAATAAAACACCCCGAAAAACATGCCCAGTATGAATATGTCACGTACCTGTGAAACAGAAAACACAGTAAATAATAGAGATAGTTCTTTTGAAGTAATAGGTAGGCCATATGCATATGCCAGTTCTCCTGAAAAGATGTAGATTATTATTACATTTACGATGGAAGCAATAATGAAGTAAATAAAACCGGATTTTAATCCTGCTATGACCCCATCCTTAATAGATGACATAGCTGTATATGTAAATATATGATTAATATTTTTATATACTAAAAATTGTGTTTATAAAAATTGGATTATTTAATCCTTAAAATTTTTCAGTTGATTTATGGTATTGTTTATTTCATCAATCTTTTTTTCACGTTCGTTTATTATCTCCTCAAGTATCTCATTGAAATCCTTGGATAACTTATAGCCATGTATAGGCCGACCTTTGCCTTCCTTTTTCATGTTTCTCTTCACAATCCAATTTTTTCTTCGCAACCATTGCATAGCGATAGATACCTCAGGCTGTCTTAATCCCGTTTCCCTTTCTATCTCAACAGACGTTATTTCTCCCTTGTCTTTGATATAAACTAAAGTGTATGCCACACTTCTCGGTATGTCAGACACCATTAGATATTTAGCCAACTTGTTAACTTCTTCAGAAAGCGTCATTTTAATCGTATAATAATATTATAATGTTATATATATTTAACTATACAAAAAAAAATTAATATATAATAAAATTCATATTCTTCCAGGATAATATGGATATATTCAAGATTTGGAAAGTGCTTCCAGTTTGCTGATTATAGTATATATGGCAGCCCTGCCATGTGATGGAACATTTGGATCATTTGAGATATCATCAAGTTCTGATATGACAGTGGCACACCTGAGATCAAGACTTTCTTTATTGTCCTTCATTTTCTCTTTTGCTTCGGAAGACGTTTTTCTTACATTTCTTGGTATGGACGAATCATCTTCCAGTTCATCCATCAATGCCAAAACTTCATTAAACAAATTTTCATCCATTCTATCACCTCATATAGATATCCTTAATGATGGATAGTACCATCATCGTTTTAGATTTCCTTATTCCCTGTATTGAATTAAGGTTATTAACTATGAACTTTTCAAGAGCTATATAATCAGGGAATCGGACTTTTATTATTAAATCATATTCGCCTGTAACAACAAAGACTTCTTCCACATTCTTGTTTTCTCCTATAATCCTTCCGATTGTATCAACATGGTTGACATCCGCCTCTATTCCTATCAACGCCGTTATGATTTTATTATCATAATATTCCCTAAAATTTGTTATCTCTGCCTCCATTAATTCACCTGGGTATATTCATAATTATCTCAATACTCATAATATTTTCTAATATATAATTAATCATCTTAATAACACATCACTGTGACCTATTATGGAGATTCCTGATCACCAGTCAAAAACTTATACAAGTTAACTATACGATTACTATGAAAAATATCAATATGGGCAAACTTATAGTTATCACCGGACCAATGTTTTCGGGTAAAACCTCACGATTAATAGAATTACTCGAACGCGAGATCCTTGCAGGAAGAAACACACTGTTATTTAAGCCGGAGATAGACAAAAGATACGATACTACATTCGTAACTACTCATAAGGGCATGAGGCTCCCTGCAATAGTCCTGAATACAGATAATGCTGGTGTCAAGAAAATGTACAGTCTGTCAGAAAATGTTGATGTAATAGGAATAGACGAAGCCCAGTTCTGGAATCATGATTCCATATTGCCTGAGATAGCAAATAAAATAGCCAGCGAAGATAAAATTGTTTATGTTGCAGCACTCAATAAAAACCATCTGGGAACTCCTTTTAAAACCTCAATGGAAATAATATCACGGGCAGATCAGGTATATTCCCTGACCGCAGTATGTGCTAAATGCGGAGAAGATGCAACATTCACACAGAGAATTATGAATGGCAGGGAGGTATTTGGTGAGCAGATAAAAATAGGAGGCATGGAAAGCTATGAACCTCGCTGCAGAAAATGTTTTGTTTATCCTGATGAATCGGAAATCCAAAGGCTAAAGGAATAAAATTGGCATGTGGCATAAATGTTTATAATCCAATCAACAGTCAGTAAATCCTTCTATCCAGAAATTAGTTGTATTTAGGCATTATTATAATGGAGTCAACAGATAAATGAATTTACAGCGTGACTACAATTTCAGTGTTCATATTTAATGTCATAAGGATTGCCTTTTTCCCTCCCTTTGAAATAAAATCTAGCATTGGTTTTATCTTACTGTCCATTTCAGACCCGGCAAAGTGGCCATTTTTATACATTGCCATAAGGTTATGGAACCGTATACTTTTCAGGCAATCGGAATCAGTTACTGAAATACTACCAGAATAACTGCTGCACTCTGATATTATTATAAACTCATCCGCTTCAATAAGTGTCCCAAGGAGAGACGATGAAGAATAATTATTAACAATTCCACGGCATTCCTTATAATACTGTAGTTCTTTTATTACAGGGAAACCTGCACCTATAACGAGGGGCAAATACCCATCGGATAGCAGCGTCATTATAGCAGATTTTTCAGGTATATCCAGTGGTTCTAAGCACTTCTCTATTTTAAGATTTCCAAGTTCCTCTTCCTGGATATTTCCATTTATGAGCTTATCCTTAGTAGCACTGTCATTCCACGAATCGTGGTAGCTCTTAACTTCAATTCGGGTCAAAAGGGAAATAATATCCTTTGAATATCCATATGTATATTTTACATGGTCATATGAATTCATGATCGCAGTCGGAGAGGGTTTATTTTCATTACAACTACCTGAATATGTTATTACAACATCATTTTCAGCTATCATTTTACCCATTTCTGTAAATATTTTCTCAATTGAATTCAAATACACGGATTTCTTATGCTGATCAGGATAATTTCCCCCAATGGCTATTACAATTCTTTTCATAAAACATCCTCAATAGATATGGATATTTGATAAGATTAGTGACCTCTTCCCCCAGTTTTCACAAGGAGCTTCCCACTTCAACGGTCGGTGGTGGAATCTCCATGGGCTTGAATTCCCCTCGGTGAGTAGATACTTTGTTATTCATGCCAAGCAATCTGACTTTACGGATTCAGGCACTAATGAAGCAATATGCTATCTTATCTCTTTCACTTCTGTCTGCCAGCGGACAGAAGAATATTTTGAGAGTGATAATATACTTTTCGCTCGCTTTCATCTATTATCCGGCAAAATGAGAATTCTCGCTCGCAAATGTTAAATTATCTGCAAGAATAAACCTGTATGGGAAAAAAAGTTAGTGAATCTGAGGTTCGTTCGGAAATTATTGTACTCCCTGAAGATACAAATATGTTCGGAGACCTGTACGGTGGGAGGCTTGTCGAATGGATGGATAACATAGGAAGCATTACAGCGTTTAAGCACAGCAGGAAGAAGGTAGTGACAGGAAGCATAGACAGCCTTTTCTTCCTTTCTCCTATAAAACTCGGTTATATTGTACACCTGCACTCCATGGTTACATATACCACAAAATCAACAATGGAGATTGAGATAGACGTATCATCGGAAAATGTGATCACAGGTAATAAAAATGTCACAACCCGGGCATTTTTTACATACGTTGCGCTTGATGAGAGCGGTCATGCATCAGAAATACCAGAAATAATACCGGAGAGCGACGAGGAAAAGAAAAGATTAGAAGATGCAAAAAACAGATCAGAATACCGGCTTCAGGCCTTAAGCAATTTACGGAAAAATTTGAATTGAAGGTTTAAGTCAACTACCCCTAACTGAGGGACAGCGCAAGAGTTGATTATGTGTCTTTGAAAACATGAAAGAAAGGCAGAGGTTAAACCGGAGAGATACATACACACCCGGGATGCCCCATTTGGAAAATCAATCATTACAAAAGGAGGAGAATAGAAGATGAATATACGCACGAAGAAGGTCAAAACAGTAAGATACGGCAAGGGATTGAGGTTTACTATACAATTTTTTCCACGCTTCCGCATGGGGTCTCATTGGAGGGTGTAAGATGAATGGTAGCATCTATGAAAGGGAATTAATGAACATATTATCAGGAACAAAAAACACAATAGAGAGGATTTCGAAAAATTTAGACCCTGTATCCAGGGATACAATATATACAATGATGGACAAACCTTTCTATGTTGCAAGGGCAGCTGGTTCATTCGGTGCAGACCTAGTGGCCCTCCGTGATGATTACTCTCTTGTTATAGAGGTAAAATCCTCATCCAGAAATCATCTCGCGTTCAGCGAAGCCTCAGGGACAAAACAGGATCAGGCATTGAAACTGCATAATAGATGCATTTTATCTGGACTTTTCATAACATATGCATACAGATTGAAGAATTACAGGGGGGATTTCTGGAGATTTTTTTCAATAGAAAGCGATTTCAGCTACAAAGGGAAAATGCGTGGGCTCTATGAACTTCTGCCTAAACAGGAAATCACAAAAACAGGGAATTATATATTAAGATGGGAAGAAGGGCTACCCCTTACTACCCTTATAAACTATTTAAATTCATAAACTCTTTTTTATGGACTCATCCAGTATATCCATGGCTTCATCTATTTGTTTTTCATTAATTATCAGAGGAGGTATGAATCGTATTGCGCTTTCTCCGGCACCGAGTAGTATGAGTCCTTTCTTATATGCATTTTCTACGGTTTTATCTCTTAGCCCACGGAAGTGTGCCTTTGTCTTCCTGTTTTTGACAAAATCTATTGCCTGCATTAATCCGAGTCCCCTCACGTCGCCTATATTATCATATTTATCTTGCAATTCGTGCAACCTCTTATTCAGGTAACCTCCAGCACTTCTGGCATTGCCAATCATATCTTTCTTTTTGATTTCCTCTATTGTTGCACGGCTTGAAACAGCAGCGAGAAGATTCCCACCAAATGTGTTTGAGTGCAAACCTGATTTCTCAAAATTATACCGGCTTTTGACAACTGATGCACCCATGGGTATCCCAGAGGCTATTGATTTCGCCACAGACATAATATCTGGATCGACATCAAAATATTCAGATGCAAAGAAATAACCGGTTCTGCCAAAGCCAGTTTGCACCTCATCCATGATATACAGTATTTCATTGTCATGGGCAACTTCCATGAGTTTTTTATGGAAATCCCTTGGTGGTACTACGTATCCACCTTCGCCCTGTATTGGTTCAACAAGTATGGCTGCAACATTATTTGACGGCAGAAACTTTCCAAACACATAATCTTCAAGATAATCTATAGTTGCATTTGTCAGATCCTCAGGATTCTCATAACCATCTATATTGAATGGATTTCTGTATGGGTCTGGAAATGGAATATGTGTTACACCACCCATCTCAGGGAAAAATCCCTCATGATGCACAGGTTGGGATGCTGTAAATGCAAGGGCTCCCATGGTTCTTCCATGGAATCCGCCTATAAACCCTACGAACTGTGGCCTCTTTGTATAACTTCTGGCCAGTTTCAACGAGGCCTCATTGCTCTCTGCACCACTGTTGGTATAAAAGACCTTTTTATCATGGCTTCCTGGAGAAACCCCAATTAATGCCTTTGCTGATTCAACCTGTTCACCATAGTAAAAATCCGTGCCTGCGAAATGCCATAGTTTATGCAACTGGTCCTGAACCTTCGAAATAACGTATTCATTGCCATAGCCTATGTTTGTCGTGCTTATACCGCTTGAGAAATCAAGAAAAACATTGTTATCAACATCCTCAATATAGCACCCCTGACCTCTATAGGCAACTACCTGCAAAGCTTTTGTGGACGTGGCCAGATATTTTTCATCCTCTTCCATAATTTTTTTTGCATTCGGTCCTGGCAGGTCTGTTGATATCTTAACACCGTTTAGCAACGCATTATTTTCCATAAAATTATAATGCTAAAACAGTTATATAGTTTGTTATGTGTACATTTTTATTTAAAATTTAGTTATCAATCACTATTTAACCAATACAAATTATCATAATATTAGAGTCATTGTAAATAACCATCCAACATAATTCCGGCAATATTAAAATTGCACTAAATAGATGTAAAACACGACATTATTATAAAATATTATAATTAAAAAAATAGAAATAATGTTTATTTTTTAAGCCTTCTGATTGCAAGCAGATATCCTGCAAGTCCGATTCCAATTGAACCTGCTGCCACGCCTCCATATGCTATATCATAGACAATGCCATTGCTTTTAGATAACTTCGATACTGTATGGCCCAGGGTAGAAATCTGATTATCTGTAGTTAATGTTGTACTGTTTTGGGATATTATTCCATCCTTTTGCATTACCTGAACTGTTACAGGATATGATCCATCTTTAAGCCCCGTTGTATTAAATGAGTAATGTATCAAACCTGTATTTGTCGTATTATACACGTCCTTACCTGCTATGAACAATTCTACATTTGATATATCATTTCCGACCACATTTAGCTTGATATTCACTGTTCCGTTGTACGAATCGTTCTGCACTGGGGATATTATATTTATGTGTGCCTGTCCAGGAGTAATTTTATTTACGGTGGAGTTTTCGTTTATGATTCTAGACATATTCAGATTTAATGTATTTAGGCTACTGGAAACCATTGTTATAGTGCTATTTGTAGCTACTATATTCAAACCGTATACATCGAATAAATGTATATTGCTGTTATTTACATATAAAGTACCGTTTATGCTAGAATAGTATATATTTAGATTAGAATTATTAACTGTATTCATTGCTAATAAAACACTACCTGTAAGATTGCCAGTAAAATGGTCCATAGTAACATTATTTAAGGCTAGTCCATAATTCTGCACCAAAGAATTTTCAATGGTATTGGTGATGTAGTCATATGGCTCTATTGTTATCTCTTTTTGTGCATTTGAATTTGTGGTTGTCGGCACACCGTTGGAAGAGATACCTGATACATAGATATAATATTGCCCAACAGGCAACTCAGCTGCGGTTAAGGATAAACCGTAATAATCTTTTCCATAACTGCCTGAGTTATATGGAGATGGTAGAACCATAGTACCCTCCCATCTGTTTATAGTGGAATTATAATATAGTGGTATTTGCGTAAGTTCTGTTTCAATAGAATACTCCGAGCTCAATATTTTTGGGTATAGTGTTGCTGAGTACATTCCATATTTGACCTCAGTTCCATTTTTAAATTGTATATTTGCCATTATATGTGTTGTTTCTCCCTCGTAAAGTGATGAATTTACACTAATTTTTGGGATATTATACTGGGATGAAACATATATCTGCCCATAGAACGACCCGTTAATGTAATCATTGTAGTTTACGGATTTGTATGTTGTATTGATTAATATTGTGTATAATCCGGTGGTAGCATTTGATGGTACAGGTAGTTGGTCGGCCACAGCCACACCAGTAATAAGTTCTAAATCTACAGGTTTTGTGGTAATTTTGCTCACAACCTGATTGTTTGGATTAATCAATGAAAATGTTATATTTGAGCAATAGGAACCCAGACCTGTTAATTCGTTAGTAGGTGGCATTACAGTGCCATGAATTAATATATTCTGGCCGGCGCCAACAGTTCCCGGCTCACCAATAACAGGCCCAAAGATCTCAGTACCCTGAAGATACGCTCCATTCATGAATGGAATATATGCATATGCATTTATGCCTTTCAATAGTGCAACCGTATCAGGATAGTTTCCAAGTATAAGCCCACTCAATGTTCCATTGGTATCAACCAGGGTCAAATTGAGATCATTTGTATATTCATTTGACATTATGGAATAAGTATACAGTGACATTGTAACATTATATGGTTTTAAATGAAATTGTGTATTATTTACCACTGTCCCATTTAACCATTCTAATTCTCCACTAACTGGTATGCCACATTCTGTTGATATTGGTTCTGTTGCTGATGGGTTAAATATATGAACATAATATCCGCTGAATATGTTGTCAACATTATTTCCGTAGGTTGTTCCATTGTACCCAGAGACATCTATATAAGAAGGACCTGTGGCATTTGATGGCATGACAAATGAGGATTCCCATACACTTTTTGATGCGAGTTTAGACAATGAACTATTATAAGATAATTTGGTAGACAATACCGTTCCATTCAATGTTATTAATGATGCATTATAATGGCCTGTGGTTACATTGGATAATTTCCCTGTAACATTTTCTTGGATTTCTGCCCACACATATACAGTCATACCCGGGGTATATTCCTGCAAGGCAGTAGCATTATTCATGCCCAGGGCAATATCTGTTAAATTTTCATTTGTAGTCTTTATTATAATATTAAGTTTAGGTTTAACATTGTAATTAAGCATTTTATATTCGTTTGCAAACGCTCCTATATTTAATGAACCCCATCCATTGACCAGGTTATATCCATAATGGTCGGTGAAGGGTATATTATATCCAAAAGTCACAGGATTAAAGACCTTGCTATAATTATGTTCACCCATATAATATATGTCTGGATTTATCATTCCTGCCTTTGTATGGTCAGCATCATCCATTAATGCCATTAATCCAGAAAATAGGGGGCTCGCCTCACTGGTTCCACCTGATAATCCCGTAACATTTCCTGGCATAACATAGAAGAATCCCGGATATAAAGTAGCTTCAAATGACAAATCAGGGACCATCCTACCATTCGGGTAACTTTTAGGTGTCTTCAACGAGTCCTGATAAAATGGTTTAGGTTGTATATAACTTATTCCACCAGTTGATCCACCATAATTCACTTCTTGAGGAACAAAACCGTAATTGGACCATGCGGTTTGGTTAAATGATACTACCTGCGTTCCGTTTATATCAAGGTATGTGCTTGTTCCACCCACAGCTGTTACATATGGTGATGTTGCAGGATATCCCACCGTTCCTAGTGGACCAGTGCTGAAACCGCTTGCTCCAACATCTCCAGAAGATGCACTGAATGTTATGCCCTCCAATGACCCCATAGCATATAATTCATTCGTGGTCTGTATACATGCCTCATATCCGCTCGCAGTACTGGAAAGATCCGATTCAGGTATGGAGAAGCTCTGCGATAGTGTATTGACCTTATCCTGCGAATCTATAGTGGCTATTAAGGGTGCAAGGGCACAATTAAGATTCCCTATATACAGTGTTATATTCGCTCCTGGGGCCATGGTATGTGAGGATTCAACATCAAGGCTTATTTCTCCTGCCCACCCAGATGTAACACCAAATAGAGGTTGATAAGGGCCTACTGGCACTATTGTAAAATTGGGGGAATTAGATATATTGAATTCATGGTCAAAATAACTTAATTGCTCTTTTATATACGGATCACCACCAAAATCAAGTATTCCAATAGTTTTACCAGAACCATTGTATCCTTCTTTATACAATGATGTAGCGTTATAAACCTGCTCAAGATATTTAGGTGAATATCCTTCTAAGGGTGCGGTTTGATTTTCACTTTTATATGTATGCTGAAATTCCTTTTGTGTTACCAAAGTGGAAGGATGCGATAAATATAAACCTGTAATATTTGTGACTAGGACATTAACATTATTCAATGAAGGGGTGCCGTATCCATAATAATAACTCGAAATTCCATTTGAATAACAACTTATATTTAATCCCAACTCATTTGATATATACCCTGCAGATTGTGATGCGACTATTATAGGGTCTGAAGATGAAGAATCTACATGAAAGCCTTTACTTTTTAAGATCGTAATTTCATGATTATATCGATTAACGGGCAAAAACATGTTTTTTATTTCCTTATTAGTCATAAATTTATGATATAACGGAGATCCCGGAGTATTAACTTCATTGGCATATGAATTTAAAAGTGATACATTATTTAAAGGAACATCTACTGTAAATAGTATATTTTTGTTTGTAGGAGTTTGGTGTATATATTTATATCCTTTCAATATGGTGTTATTTACAGGAATCGGATGATTGTTAACATCCATACTATTTAGACCGGGATGCAATGTATTAACGTTTGCGTTAATATCGCCAACATAATTTCCATTTCCTGTTTGGGAAATCGCCGCAAAGGCAGAACCAACCATGATTATAGCTGTAAAAACTATTAAAAACATTTTAGTATTATTAATATGAGATTTTCTAATAACACTCATATTTGTGGTATAATATTCATATATATAAATTTATTTGTTATTCAAACGTCATCTTTACATTGTATTATATAAACTTATTCAAACCAGTTATTCTGTTTAATTCCCTTTATATTATAATTTCCGTCAGTTATTATTTTTATAATTACCTATAATGTTTTATTACGTTCTCGATCCTCCATATGCATGCATTTTGCCATAATTGCTTATTGTATCATATAGCCAGAATCAGCCATAGAATCTTTGATATTACTGAAAGTGCTAAAGGGCTGCAGTCTACTTGGAAAAATGTCCATCAACGAGATTATCTTTGAACTGTCAAAGATGGAGAGGATAGTAGAAAAGATTATTGGTATGTTCAAGGACATGATACCTATGGGTTAAAATAGGGGAGTTCAGGTTCTTATAATTATCTTGGTTCTTTTTTTGTTCATGCTATCTACTTCGTCAGTCATAAACTTCCTTTCTGACATAATCATCTGTAGAAAATTTCATAGGTTTACCGAAAATCTCAAAAGGACTTTTATATGATTTAATTATAAAGTTTACATGGTTGCCGATTCCAACTCAAAGTATCAGGTAAAATTTCTCCGTGATGAATTGACTGATATGATATTCTACACTTATCTCTTTAGGAAAACCGAAGACCCCGAGTTAAAGGAAAATTTCAGGAAACTGGCTACTACAGAAAGCGAACATGCGAATTTCTGGGGTCAGGCATTGAAATCCTCAAATGTGAACGTTAATAAAATAACATACAGGAAATTCAAATATTTTTTCATGAAAATGTTCAGGAACATACTTGGAAAAAGCCTTATTATTAATCTTCTTGAACATGGTGAATACCAGTCAATTAAAAAATATAAAGCATACCTTGACAGTTATAAATTGGACGATGACTATAAGAAAAAGGTAAACGACCTGATAATCGCTGAAATGGAGCATGAAGAAATATTTGCAAACAAAATCTCCATGAGTGCAAAGAATATACAAAAAAGCCGGGATTTTTTATACGGAATGAGTGATGGACTTGTGGAAGTCTTAGCTACCCTGGTAGGTCTTTCCGCAATAATAACAAGCCATATAGACATAGCATTAAGTGGTGTGGTTGTGGGTATAAGTGGAACATTCAGCATGACCCTGGGGGCATATCTTGCACAAAAATCAGAATCTGAATATAAAATTGCCATGCTCAACCGAAAGAATATATTCTCTAAAAGCAAGGGAGTGGAAAATATGATTCAGCAATATTCTTCGGAGGCTACAAATTCCGCATTAAACACTGCAATTTCCTATGTACTTGGCGCTGTAATTCCCATACTGCCCTTTATTTTCTTTTATAAATATACTGCAGTAATACTTTCAGTGACACTTGTGTTCATAGCACAGGGAATCTCAAACTCAATTGTGGCATTATCTCTTAATACACCTATACTTAAATCGGGACTCAGATCAGCATTACTGGCACTGGGAGCTGCTGCAGTAACTTTTACAGTAGGAGAAATATTCCACCTGATATTCCACATTTCATTGTTTTGAATGTAACAATATATAAAATCTTCCAGTATTAAGCTTGACTGCCATCAAGGCTTTGGGACAATATTATTTTGAGGGGAATCCCCGGTAATCTTTTATCATCTCCGGATTTGTACGCCTCAGGTAGCTGTACTGCCTCAGGTTGTGCATGTTGATCTTCAGGGTCTCCTCCGTCTTCTTTCTCTGAGACAGTTTCTTCCTTATCTTTACAGGCATCTTCCTCTTCATCATTGAATTCACAGATTCTGATATTGATCTCATATGGTACTGCTCCATCCAGTATTGAGTATTATCAATGAATCCATATAGCATTGTTTTCCATGATGGCACTCCTTTGGAACGGAATGTTGCATTAGTTTTTGGAAGGAAATAGGGAGTTATACCGTATCCATCAACAGTAGAGCAGATCTTCCTGCTTGAATACAGTGCATCCCCCAACATTGTCTCTATCTGAGGGCACAGGTCTATGGTCTGTGCCATTATACCTGGAAACATGGACAGCTCTCCTATTGAGTGGTCATCTGTGGTGTATAGGCCCGCTATCATCTTTGTATGGACTCCCACTGAAAATGATGAATACTGGAAGTCGTGTTTTCCCTTCGTGTGGGGAAAAGAATCCGATTGCTCCTTCTCGCCCTTTTTCTTCTCTTTCTCGATCCTCTGCTGGCTTCTCTTCGATTCATAGTTGGCCTTCATCGTTGCCGGATCACCTGTTCCATCTGTGGAGAATATCTTCTCCGTGGAATTGCCTGATTCGTTCATGATCCTGAGAACCTCATCCAGGAGCTTCTTTGATCGTTCGGGTTCATAGCCTCTCTCTATGGTCTTATAGGAAAATTCTGAGGATATCCCAAGCTTTTCACTGAACAGCCTAAGAAATCCCTCAGCTATGCGGTTGGGCATGCCGAAGTATGCCTGCATCAGCATAACCTTGACTATGTCTGAGGCTGGAACTGGAGGCCTTCCAGCTCCCCTCTTCTCCTCCTGAATACGGGAAGAGGCTATGTTAACCACATCCCTGATTGTTTCCAGCACATCGGCTATTTCATTCACCTGTGCCTGGTCATAGAGATGCCAGTTCCTTTCGGCCTGATCCCTTTTCTCGTAGGGGAAGGATTTATCCCTTACCGATTTGACAAGATTCCTCAGATCCTCTATATTCTTCTTTGCCACATATATGTATAACGAACAGGTTTAAATAGTTATGTGTACTATTCCACATAATGAATGGAACAATGATACTCTTTCATTTTCCAGAGAAGACAGCTCATGGAACAATAAACAAGTTCATGCAGAAGTTCTATGGACAGGATTCAACCTCAGGGAATGGCAAGTATAAGTACCATAGGCATGGTTTGCTGGAAAGCATACCTCATAGAAAGCTCCTAAGAGGAGTTCTGATACTCAGGAATGAGGATGCTGCAAAGGTATTAAATTTCCTGGAACAGTATTCCCTTACACTGCATGTCAGAGAGGTGAAACTAACCTCAGATGATGAAAAAATACTGAGGGGAACCCATGAATAAATTTGTCCCAAAGCCTGCCATCAACAAAAATATTTATAATAGGTATAACTCTTTATATTGTTGATATGGTGTTGAATATTATTGAAATAAACAATCTGTACAAGCGTTATGGTAATACTATAGCCCTTAATGGCATAAATTTATCCATAGCAGGTGGACAGATATACGGCATTCTTGGTCCTAATGGTTCCGGCAAAACAACTTTACTAAAAATAATTGCTGGCATATTGCCTGCCTCTTCAGGTGACATAATGGTTGATGAAATATCAGTTTCAAGAAATTCAGACAATATAAAATCCATGATCGGATATATACCTGAAACACCTGCATTATACGAATCACTTACACCCATAGAATATTTCAATTTCCTCGCATCGGTATTCAAAATAGATGACAATATATTGAGAGACAGGGTAAACGCATTTTCCAATGCACTTGAAATAGGGAAATATCTTGATGAATTTATAGGGTCCTTATCATTCGGGACAAAGCAGAAGGTTGCAATAATAGGATCATTAATACATGATCCCAAAATAATTGTTATGGATGAGGGAATGAATGGACTCGATCCAAAATCATCTAAGATAATCAAGGAACTATTGAAAGACATGACAAAAAAGGGAAAAACGGTAATATTTCCACGCATAT
>NZ_KI542800.1:2322-3768 GCF_000496155.1 Ferroplasma sp. Type II | reverse complement strand
AATAAATGCATTGCCCATTGGATTTATGGATGGAGGACTAGTTTTTTCTGGAATTATGGGGAAATATTTCAAATACGCATCATATGCCGGGATAGTTATACTCCTGATTGCTGGTATAATTTATCCCTATATACTGATC
Source organism: Ferroplasma sp. Type II (assembly GCF_000496155.1). Taxonomy (NCBI): domain Archaea; kingdom Methanobacteriati; phylum Thermoplasmatota; class Thermoplasmata; order Thermoplasmatales; family Ferroplasmaceae; genus Ferroplasma; species Ferroplasma sp. Type II. The sequence continues at coordinate 3,629 of NZ_KI542800.1, read as the reverse complement.
CTTGTTGTTCTCTCTCTGTTGCTGGGAATTAAGGGACCGCTTCCCATGAATACTTTTTTCAAGCCCAAAATTTCCATGAAAGCATCATGGGCTCTGATAATAATAATCATACTCCTTCTAGGGTTTGTACCACTGCCATTTCATAGTACTAGCAATAGTAATGTTGCAATTCCGAATTCCTGTTATGTCATGCAGCAAAACAATACAGGGAACGTTACGGTAAACATTACCGTACAGAATCACGGATTGAACGTTGTACCTGTGTTTTCCGTAAGTCCCGGAAATTTTAGTGTGGAAAGGAGCATACAGAACAATATGACCACCACTACATATACGCTGGAACTTATTACCTACCATTACAATTATACGGGTAAAAAGGATTTCAATATAACTGTTAATACTGGAACAGAAATATTCCATAAAATGATTTCTGTATACTTCCTGAAGGATAACAAAAATATACATTTCACCAATATATCAAATCCCCTGAATCTCACAGAATATCAGGGAAAACCATTCAATATTACCATAGACAACAATGGTTCATTCCCACTGAATGTCAGGATAATATCAATTTCCACCAGTATGGGGGTCTACATGGAAGGTTCTGATAACACAACAATAAATCTTGCCGGAGATCCATATGAGGGAATAAGTACTCATATCCGCCCCTGGAAGAATGAAACGATGAACTTTGAGGCCGAAACCCCAGGCACATGGAAAATTATCATAATGGAATCAAATGGAGAGGCTGCAATTGTGGACATACACATAAAGCCCGCACCAGTAAGCCCACCAAATCCAAAGTCCTTTAATGGATCACAAAATAATGATAATGCATTAAATTCCATCCATTCTCTTTATTATTTCTGATGAAAATTCTGAACACTTTATAGGATTAATGTCGGTTCTGGATGTAATATCTTTAGGGATTTTGTTGTCCATGAAAGCAGCAGATATGGCCTTCTCAATTATTTTAGTGGCCTCATTCCAGCCTATATGTCTTAGCATGGCACAACCTGAGAGGATAAAGGATAATGGGTCGGCCGCATCATATCCAGCCTCAGAGGGAAGTGACGACTGTACAGCCTCAAATACTGCGCACTCATCTCCCATGCTGCAACCATACTCTGTATTAATTGCACCCATAAGATAATCCACAAGAGTTCGACTTAGAACGTTGTCCAGTAGTACAGCTTCAAAATTTTCCGGAGACATAATAATTTTTTGCATGAACTGCCTTGTTTTCATAATTTCATAATTGATATCTTCGTGCTTCGATGCCTCTTCCCAACACATTGTGCAAA
>NZ_KI542800.1:0-1694 GCF_000496155.1 Ferroplasma sp. Type II | reverse complement strand
TAAAATCCAGAGACCGCGACCATATAAGGGCAATGGCAATAGTAAAGAAAGGTGCCGCATATGCTAACTACACATCAGGTAAACTTCAGAAAGAATTGTATGAAAGCATAAGCAAGGCATGTGACAGGCTAATAGCTGGAGAATTCGACGATCAGTTTGTCCTTGATGTTTTTCAGGCTGGTGCAGGTACATCTTTTAATATGAATACCAATGAAATACTTGCGAATCTGGTTCTTGAGTCACTTAATCATAAAAAAGGGGAATACAAATACGCACATCCTAATGATGTAATAAATATGAGCCAGTCAACAAATGATATTTATCCTACCATGATGCGTGTAAGCATAATGCTAAAGTCCCCAAAACTTATTGGCAACGCTGAATCACTTATAAAAACATTAAGGGCAAAGCACAAGGAATTTGAGAAAGTTTACAAAACAGGGAGAACACATCTCCAGGATGCTGTGAGGGTAACACTGGGAGACGAATTTAATGCCTGGGCATTTGCAATTGCAAGGGATCTTAAGGAATTTGAAGCTTCATTAGACTATATACTGGAACTAAATATTGGAGGAACAGCTGTGGGAAATGGAGCAAACACACCTGAGGGATATAAGGAAAATGCTGTAAAGAAAATATCAGAGGAAACTGGCTTTAATTTCAGGCCAGGAGAAAATTTAATGGGCATAATGCAGTTCATGACCGACTTTTCAAGGGTAATCAACGCACTGTCCAACATGGCACTTGATCTTAGCAAAATTTCCGATGACCTACGGCTTCTATATTCCGGTCCAGGAGCAGGCCTGCATGAGATAATACTCCCGGCAGTTCAACAGGGTTCATCCATAATGCCTGGAAAAATAAATCCATCCATAGCTGAAGCCATGAACATGATATGCCATTCTATAACCGGATCGCAGCAGGCAGTAAATCTTTCTGTAAAGGCCGGGCAACTTGAGCTAAATGTCATGATGCCACACATAGACTATGAAATATCCAAATCAATTGAAAGGCTTGCAAACGGGATCAAAATGCTGGATGAAGAGGCAATGCAGGGAATAAAGCCTGATCTGAACAAAATAAAGGAAAATATAGAAAGAAGTTTCGGTTCGGCAGCATTACTCAATCCTTACCTGGGCTATGACACCATGGCAAAGATAGTAGAAGAGTCCCTGGAAACAGGAAAAAGCATAAAAGACCTTGTCCTGGCAACAGGAAAAATAGATGAAAAAAAGTACAAAGAAATATTCAATTTTCTTAATTGAATTTTAAATTTTTATATGCCTACCCAAGGATCTTTTTTGAATGCCTTTGACACAACCATTGTATCATATTTTACTATTCCATCCTTTCTTGCCAGGCCGTCCTCGAATTCCTGTATGGTTTCAAGGTTCAGGAAAAGACCCTGAAGAAGCAGTTGATTTTGCCCTCTTCTCCTGTACAGTGACAGTATATTGGGATTTGCGGAAAGTGACTGGGCAATAGAGTCAAGCTTGTCTCCCTCGGTGTCTATCCTTATGCACACTTTTATGCTATTTTCAATGGCATGCAGGTCAACCAGTGCGGAAAAGCCCGTGATAATCTTTCTCCGCACAAGCTCGTTAATTCTCCGCCTTACAGTGGCTTCACTGGTATTCAGCATCTTTGCTATTTCAGCATTTGACATTCTGGCATTGTAGCGCAGGAAGCACATA
>NZ_KI542799.1:6634-9202 GCF_000496155.1 Ferroplasma sp. Type II | reverse complement strand
TGGAGGAGCTTCTGAAACGATCGGCGAGAAGAGGAAATCCGCATCGAAGAACCAGATTGAAACGCTCAACGCCATAGAGCAGAACGTCAAATCACTGGTCATAGAGGACATGGGGAATGTCGAACTTGCGAATGAGAGCACCGTGTTCGACTTCTCAACGTTGCCGACAAAGCAGGCCCAGAACTTTTATGCCGAGCTTATGCTGAGGCAGATATACAGGGAAATGGAAGAGCGCAAAAGAAAAGACGCTCTCATATGCATTGACGAGGCCCACAGGCTTACCAAGTCATATCACACCATCCTTGATGTTATGTCCCGCGAGATAAGGGACAAGGGAATGCTGTGGATAATAACGCAGAATCTTATCGACATACTGCCGGAGATGAGGGCAAACTTCGGCACGAAGTTCACTTTCAAGTTGGGAGATGCAGACCTGCAGATTCTGTCCTACAACCAGCTTGTAAGATTTTCCGTCTCAGTGCTGCAGCCTAGACAGTTCACGGACATAGAATTCCCTGAGAGCCAGGCGTTCACTCCGGTGCTGACATACATTTCCGACGGCAATGAATACAGAGAAACGCAGAAGATTCTTGCAGCGGTCAGGGAAGAAAGGATGGAAGAGGGAGCCGGAGGGAGAGGGAAGGACATAGACTACAAGGAGGAGATTCTGCAGATTCTCAGCGAAAGAATGTCCTATGCAACCGAAATGGGAAAGGAAATATCGGCGAAATACGGAATCAGCAAGGATCAGGCAAAACTCGGAATAAAGACCATTCTTGAAGAAATGAAGAACAACAATGAAGTTGGCAGGGTCAAATACCTCAGGGATGGCAAACCAATCGTTATGTACTATTCGAAGAGCCCCAACCTCTCTAATCTCCACACAGGAATGCAGAGCCAGGCAGTTGACATCCTAAACGAGCTTGGTGTATCCGTAAACAGGATATCGACCACCGGAGAAAGAGGAGCATTTGACATAGAGACAGATTTCTTCATGGTGGAAATCGAGACGGGCTTGAAGCATAGCATGGAAGACTTGAAAGAAAGAATAGTGGGAACTAACTTGAGGGTGATAATTGTTGTTCCCAACAGGGAGCTTATAGACAAATATAAGGGACTTGGAGAAAGAGTCATGGTAATGACAATGGATTCATTAAGAGAGATGCTAACAGAGCCTGAAAAGGGAGTGTTATCATAGCCTTCTATCCTCTTTTCCTTGAGTTATGGATATATATAGTCTAAAGACCTAACATGAATAGGTGAATAAATGGTTGGATTTCATCCTATAAACCGGGTAATGACTGTTGGGACATTTCTCTTCATAGCGTCATTGATTGTAATGGTGTCAGGCTGGTTAATCAGAAATTACTATGGAAGTTCAAATCTGGCAACTGTTATTTGGGCTAATTTCTTCCTGTATGGATTGCTGGCATTCGTTATATCCGTGATATTAGTTTTTGTTGGTACAATTCTGGGAGCTAGGAGTGGAAAGTTGCAGGAAAGAGCAGGCAACATTTGGAACAACAGGCCTGGAAAGAGATAAACAGGTATCGTAACCGTACGCAAAAACAGGTTAATAGAGTTGATCTAAGTGGTTTCAATTCACCCTACCAATAAAATTCATCCTTTCTATGCGATGGTGTCTTATCTGATTGGGTTGGGACTAGTTTACCTATCTATATATCTTTCAATTCATCTAAATTTTAGCTCTTCTTTTATTGCTCGCCTTCCATTGGTCTTCCCAATTGTATTTTCAATGATTGCCATTATGTTTGGCACATTATTCCTTATGAGGCGTGAATATGGATGGTTCTTTAGGACTGGGATTATGAGTCTTGCAGTAACTTTGTTCTTCTTTCCTCTCGCTTTGGTAGCCATTTCTATGGATGCTACCTTTGTGGTATGGGGTCCATTGATCGTCTTTGCAGTTCTTTCCTTCATAGCTGGACTTGTCAGATTGGTAATTCAAGGTGGTATCCAGGCATTCAGAAAATACAAACGGGGTGAGGAATTTTAGGAACCTATGCTGTTGAATAAAACAAGCTCGTTTTATGAATTAACCGCTAACCGTTAATCCAAAAAGGTTAACCATAAACTTATAACTCTTTGCTTCCAAGTTCAATCAATGATCATCTCCATTGCCAACCAGAAGGGAGGTTGCGGAAAGACGACAACTGCAGCGAACCTGGGAGCTTTGCTTGCAAAGAAACACAGGGTGCTTCTGGTTGATATCGACCCGCAGGGAAATCTAACCACTCATTTTGGTATCAACAAAGCGAACCAAAAGCACACAATATACGATGTTATGCTCAACGGCAGGATTGAGGATGCAATCATCCGAAAGGATGGAATCGATATAGTTCCCAGCACAATCGATCTTGCAGGCGCAGAGGTAGAGCTAACCGGAAAGATTGGCCGTGAATACATCCTTGATAACGAGCTAAAGAGGATATCCAGAAAATACGACTTCATCATCATAGACACACCACCAAGCTTGGGTATATTCACAATCAACTCGCTAGTTGCATCAGATTACGTGCTTATACCAGTGCAGGCAGAATTCTTCGC
>NZ_KI542799.1:2082-6584 GCF_000496155.1 Ferroplasma sp. Type II | reverse complement strand
AGAGGATTGGACAGTCTCATATCACAGAACACGCACTCTGGTGCAGAAACAAGCGAAGCAGTGGTGAGATACACGAAGACTATAGGCTTTAAAGTCACTGAAAAGCAGTATGAAACGTACAGAAGGTTCGCGAAATACTTCGGGAATGAAGAACTCATAAAGAAATGGCGCAACGATCTTAACAGGATATCTGAGGAGAAGGGCAAAGACATGGAAATCGTAGAAACTGAAATCCGAAAACGGTTAACAAAGTGATGGTTAACCACTAACGTAAAGTTCTAAAATGATCGAGTGTTTAACGATCAAGGCATTATATGCCTTATGTGAGTAGAGGGGAGATAATGACATTCTCAGGTAGATTTACACGCTGGATTCCGTTGATAATAGTGGCAGTTGTCGACTTCTTTGTCCTCTTTTCAGTTCTCTACTTCATACCAAGTTCATCACCATTTTACACACCGCTTTACTATCTGTTTGATGCTTTAACCTTCGCTGCTGTGGTAATTACCTGGCAGTCTATCAGGTTTAAGACTGGCTGGGGCAGAAGTTTTGTTTCCAGCTCCAAACCTAAGTTCACTTATAGCACTATAGTGGATGATTCCGACACTGACGAATATAAACAGAAGCTGAAGGAAGCCTCAGACCTTTATCTCCAAGGAAAGATAGACACCGATGATGAATTTTTCTCAATAATAGGCGAGCATACACCAAAGGAGGAGCGTATTTTTCGTGCCCTAAAGGGAACCAGGGAAAACCTTGGAAAAATGGGCAAGTGATAATTGTGAAAGAGCAACAATCAGGCATCTACCAATGTGAAATTTGCAAACTTCATTACAAGTATAAGTCAGACGTAAAAAAATGTCAGGAATGGTGCAGCCAACACAATTCATGCAACCTTGAGATAACCGCAAAGTCGCTGGAAAGGGAGGGTTTATGCCTCAAATGTTAAACCGGAGAGAATACTTTGTCATTTCCACTTCCATCGCAGTATTGGGTCTGGTGGCTTTGACGGTTGGCCTTTACTACCTGTTTAAGTACATGAACTCTAATTCACTGGTAAACATTGTATTCTACGCTGCTCTCTGGGTTATTGGAGTTTTGGCGCTTCTAAGAAGATACTCAAAACGAAGAGCCTTGAAAAGCAATAGCTCATAACATAACTGTCACTAAACTTGTAATTTTAGTAACGCTACTAAACACTGGATTTTAATAACATATACGTGCCTAAATTCTCTGATTTTAATGACACTCGCTTTCGCCTATGTTCGAGCCAGCACACAGGAGGAAGTCAGGCAAGGCTCCAACGAGAGACAGAAGGATGTAATCATTCAGTACGCGGAATCCAGAGGATATGAACTGGGCTTCTTCGAAGACCGTGCAAAGTCCGGGAAGAACACTCAGAGACCAGATTTCGAAAGGATGTTGAAATCTCTTGATGCCAAGCCGAAGGTTGTCATTGTTGCAAAGATAGACAGATTTGCCCGCTCCTTATCCGATCTCCTGAAGACGCTTGAATACCTTGACCAGAATAGTGTAGGATTCATCAGCGTCAACGACCCTGGCATAGATACAACCACTCCAAATGGACGGCTTCTGCTGCAAATTCTGGGCGCATTTGCGGAATTTGAGAGGAACATGATCAATTCCCGGACCAAGGCAGGCAGGGAGCAGGCTTTGAACAAAGGAGTAAAGTTCGGAAGACCTGCCTTAAAGACCAGGAACGGCAGTTTCATAGATAAGAGGAAGGTACTGGAATTAAAAGAGAAAGGCCTGTCCGCAAGAGCCATAGCAAAGTCCATGGAATGTTCCATCACTCCCGTGCTTAGAATTCTGAGGGAAAATAGGTTGCTGGTTGAATGAGTGTGTGTGTTCCCGAACGCGTCAGGTTCTTTCTTATATATAATATATAACTGATACAATGAACATTACATTCTAAAAAATGGAATTTTTCGTATTTTTTGAATGACATCGTTCCAATGTAAAGATTTACTCGTTTTTTGATACACACACTCTTGCATCAGAAATTACCGTTTCCTAACACACATGTGTTCGACTCGTTCGATAGTATTAATAACCTTACTATCTGAGAATTATTGTGCATTGCTGATGATACAATGGATACAAAGAATCCCAAGTCGTTTATGGCTGCAAAGCTCACCGCTCGTGCAGCTGAAACGAGCAACATGAAGAATGCACAGGTTTTCAACATCGGCTATACTCCGAATGAGATACTTATTAGAACAGAATTGGAAAGAGTAACCGATGATCTTGCTGATTATGTAAATCTCGGCCTTCCGAGACACATCATCATCTACGGTTCCAAAGGATCAGGCAAAACGCTGAGTGCACTTATCATGGCTAAGGCACTCAGGGACACCAAAGCTGTCCCCTATTTCTACATAAATGTCAGAGAGAACCCAACGTCTACAAAGATTTATCGGAACATAACTCGGCTATTTGGCAAGGGACACGAAGTGGAAGAAGTGAGGAGCAAATGTGACTCATTGCTCTCCGGCAAGTCTCTTGTAGTACTAGACGAGATTGATTTCCTGCAGGATTATGACGTTCTTTATCACATAACGAGGCACACAAAGGCAAACCTGATATTGCTGACTCAGAAGGTATACTGGTACAAGAACATGAATGATGAGAGCGTAAAGAGTTCGCTGCAGCCGGATCATATAGTGTTCCATGAATACAGCACAGAAGAGATCAGGGAAATCTTGAAAATGAGGGCTAAAGAAGGCCTCAATGAATTCGACAAGGAGTCTTTAGGCCTCCTATCGGCATTGCTCGTGAGGGATTACAGAAGTGATGCCAGAATAGGCATAAAAGCATTAGAAATTCTAGGAAGAAACAATAAATGGGATGAGGACTCAGCAATAACAGCACTGAAACAAGCCTATGTGGAAGTTGAAGGCGAAACGCTCAAGAACCTTGGAGATCGGGACTTGCTAATATTAGCCGCACTGATCAAGAATCAGGATACAAATAAGGCTTATTCCGAGGTCTCAGCATCCAACCACCTTCTACTCAGGGGAGTGAGCAAGTCGACTTTCTTCCAGAGCGTAAACTACTTGCAGAACCTTGGTCTTGTTACGCTAATAAAGAAAAAGATAGGCAGATATTACACAATGGAATCACAAATATTATTATCTGATGCGTCGATTGTATCTGGAGAGTTAAGGAAGAGGGTCTAGAATGGCTGAAGATAAGAAATATGTTGAATTATTATGGCACGATAAGTATAATAAGATCGAGTTGGGCAAAAGAGTCCCAACAGATCGTCCAAATTTACCATTTCAGGTTGTTGAAACTGTAAACAAGCCTAGGGCAAAAGGCGGTGTAAATACAACATTATTCCCAGAGGATCAATGGCCAGAGAATTATCCTAAAGATTGGAAAAATAAGCTAATATGGGGTGATAATAAATTAGTAATCTCATCTCTCTTAAAGCAAGGCTATGCCGGTAAGATTAATCTAATTTACATCGACCCACCATTCTATACAGGTGCGGATTTTTCTTATAAAACGCAAGTTGATGACACCGAAATAGAAAAGGAACCATCTATAATTGAACAGAGAGCATATAAAGACACATGGAGCGGGGGTATTGCCTCTTATCTTAAGTACATGTATGAGAGGCTTGTTTTAATGAAGGAATTATTGGCAGAAAATGGATCTATCTATGTTCACTTAGACTGGCATGTGAGTCATTACGTCAAGGTAATGATGGATGAGATTTTTGGATATGATAATTTTAGAAATGAGATTGTATGGCACTATTTTGTCTCTGGAAAGTATCCAAACGAATTTGCTAGGGATCATGATGTAATTTATTCTTATTCTAAAAGTAACAATGTCGTATTTAACTACGAAAAGGAGTTGGATGAATGTCTATACTATGAGAAATTCTATGAAAAACAGATTGTAAAAGGAGAAGATGGTAAAGAATATTACAAGTATAACGGAGAACTTAGGACTTTTATAAAACAGGTATCAGAAACTTGGAATATTAATAAGATTAAAAGAGATGGAACTGAAATATTAGGTTATAGCAACCAAAAACCAGAAGCGTTATTGCATAGAATTGTAAGGGCTTCTTCAAACCCTGGAGATATCGTCGCAGACTTTTTTTGTGGTTCCGGCACAACATTAGCAGTTGCAGAAAAATTAGGAAGAAGATGGATTGGCTCAGACTTATCAAAATACGCAATTCAGGTGACGAGAAAGAGACTTTTAGATATACACAATTCTAAGGATTTGCTGAATGAAAAGAAGGAAAGATATGGTAATCCTGCAAGACCATTTGAACTGTGGAATATCGGCAATTATGAACTCGCTTACTGGAGGGAAAATCCTCAGGATTATCTATCGTTCATGATAAAGCTGTATGAGGCTAAACCTCTAAATGGTTTCAGATACATCCATGCAACTAAAGGTCTAAGGGCAGTTCACATAGGATCAAGCAGTTCTCCAGTATCAATGGACGAGATTAGAAA
>NZ_KI542799.1:0-1502 GCF_000496155.1 Ferroplasma sp. Type II | reverse complement strand
AAATATAATGATATTGAAGGATGAGGCTCATCACATATACAACTATGAAAAGAGATGGAAACAGATCCTTATAGATCTCCACAAATCACTTGAGTCAAGTTATGGCAAAGGCTTTAACTCCGAATTAGATTTTTCTGCAACACCCAGAGGCGAGAACGGTGCATTGTTCCCATGGTTGATCGTTGATTTCACCTTGAAAGAAGCAATAGAGATGAACATAGTCAAGAGACCTCTGAAAGGTATAGTACAAAGCGCCACTGAAATAACATCAACAAACGTTGTTGAACGTTATAGAGCATGGATAGAGGCAGGTATCAAGAGATGGCAGGAGTATAAGGACGCTCTGGTAAAGCTTAATAAGAAACCTATACTGTTTTTCCAGTGCCCAGATAACAAGCAGGCAGACCAACTAAAAGAATATCTGGAAAAACTTCCACAGTTGTCAGGAAAAATCCTATTGATACATACAGATAGTACAGGAGAGGTGGCAAAATCTGATATAGAGGAGGCAAGAAAATTTGCTCAGACAGTTGACAGTGATGAAAATACCTATGAAGTTATAGTCAGCACCATGATGCTAAACGAAGGCTGGGATGTACGAAATGTCAATGTGATCGTTGGTCTAAGATCTTACACATCAGAGAGAAACGTTCTTCCAGAGCAGGTAATTGGAAGAGGCCTCAGGAAAATGTTCCCAGATGAGAATGCGAGCGTAAATGATTTTGTGAACGTGCTGGAGGTAATTGGCCCTCCAGGTTTAATGCAAATTATCGAAGAACTGGAGAAGAACGAGAATATCACATTCGGCACAACGAATCTCGGCAATCAGGTCAATGTAACGACCATATTCGTAGATATGGATAAGAAGCAATTCGATTTAGAAATCCCAATTCTTACACCAGCAATTACTGTCAGAGAATTCGAGATTGATGAGCATACCCTTGATAAGATACCATCACTAAATGTAAAACTGGAAAATAAGGTCTTTAAAACCACATATAAGGCAGTTGACATGGTTACTGGAGCAGTAAAGGTTGAGAGGAATTGGGATCTTCCAGTACCACAAGATGTGAAAAGTGTTATCGCTTTTTACACAGGACGAATACTCAAGGAACTCAACCTATCCAACATGTTCGCTGATCTGTATCCCATTGTGAAAGAGTATATAGAGAAGAGACTTTTCGATCAGGAAGTAAATCTCGAAGATCCTCGTGTATTGTTCCAAATCAGTGAACCTGAACTACAAGACAAACTGATTAAGACCTTTGTTGATAACTTAAAAGACTTAGCATTCACAGTTAGAGAAGCAACAATATTCGACAGGATAAGATTATCAGATACTCAACCTTTTGTATGGACAAAGAAGGTATACCAAGCAACAAGATGTATATTCAATTACGTTCCATGTGATAATGATCTAGAAGTTGATTTCTCACGTTTTCTGGATTCCACTAATGATGTAAAGTCATTTGCAAAATTGGTTCGAAAGATAGGATTCTTCA
>NZ_KI542798.1:3500-4320 GCF_000496155.1 Ferroplasma sp. Type II | reverse complement strand
ATTTTAGAATAATGCACGAGCGGCCTAAATCACTGAAATATCCTGTGGATATAATGGTAGCTTTAGACCCAGATACACTATTCGAGCATATGTTCGATGTGTCCAAGGGAGCAAAGGTTGTTTATGATTCAGCTTTTAACGGATTTAGCCTTAAAAATGCTAGAATGATCACATCTGATACAAGCGGAAGAATAGAGGATGAACTTTTATCAATGAATCTTACCCTAGACATTCAGGGAGTTCTTGAATACTTCAAGAAAACGGGAATAGATGTAATAGCTATACCTTTTGACAAACTGATCAACGAAAATGTGCACAATGGACCGGCAAACCGTTATTATAACACACTCGGGGCGGGGGTCACTCTGGCATTGCTTGGTCTGGATGAGGACCATGCAGATGAGGGTATAAAGTTTGCCTTCAAGAAAAAGCCAGCTGTAATAGAATCAAATATTCAGGTAATAAAAGCAGCATACGATTACGTTGCAGGTTCTTCAATAAAAACGGAAACATTGCCAACATATCCTGCAACCGCAAGAATGCTTCTGACAGGCAATGATGCAACAGCCATTGGCAAATTAATGGGCGGTCTCAGGTTTCAGACCTATTATCCAATAACGCCAGCAAGTGATGAAAGCACACTACTGGAAAGCCATGAAGAAATGAAGTTCCTGGAATCTGCCGGAAAAGATCTGAAGAAAGCAGGGCTTGTGGTAGTACAGTGTGAGGATGAACTTTCTGCAATAAACATGGCAAACGGTGCAGCTCTTACAGGAACCAGAAGTGCTACTGCAACATCCGGTCCAGGATTCTCACTTAT
>NZ_KI542798.1:0-2154 GCF_000496155.1 Ferroplasma sp. Type II | reverse complement strand
GGCCATTTCGTTGGAGAGGGAAGAAGAAACTCGGGAATTAACATAATATTATACAATAATTCAGTTTATGGGCTTACAAAGGGACAGGCAGCACCCACTCTTCCTCTTGGAGAAAAAACAAAAAGCCTTCCGCGTCCAAATATATTGGGTAAAATAAATCCCATAACACTGGCTATGGCTTCAGGTTACTCCTTTGTTGCCAGGGGATTCTCATCAGAAATAAAGCAACTCTCTGAAATGATACAGAGGGCAATAAAGCACCAGGGCTCTGCAGTAATAGAGGTTCTTCAGCCATGCCCTACATATAACGATGTAAATACTCTCGATTGGTACAGGCAACGTGTGTACAAACTAGAGGATAACAAGGACTGGAACCCGGTTGTCAATACTCAGGAAGAGGATGAAGCAAAATTCGATAAGGGATACAGAAAATCCTTAGAATGGGGAGATCATATACCAATAGGAGTATTCTATGAAAACAATACCATACCCAGTTACACCAAGAGACTTTCTGGAATAGTTCCAGACTACCTGAAGTACCCTCCTGCATTGCAGGATGTATCAGACAAGGATGGATATACAATTGTAGACCCAATAAAAACGTTCTCGGAAATGGATGTGGAATAATCAAATATACAAATATAATTTTAAAATTTGACAAGATCTAAAATTTTAGGGTCATAATTCACCGCTGAATATTCTATAATGATAACTATTGCCCGAAGTTATATTTTTATTGCTTATTGTATCTATTAGTTTAAGAGTGTTATTAGTACTATTCAATGAATATAGCTTATATTCTGTATATGGCTGTACAAAGTAATAATAATAACCCTCTCTAACGTTTATTGTGTTTATTATGGAATTGTTCATATTTTCAATATATAGTGTTGTGTTTACTTTGACTGTGGAAAGAGTACTATTTATTATTGAACCGTATATTGCACTCTCCTTCTCGGTATTAATGTAGAATGTGTTATGCAGTTTGCCAGCTGATACGGTAAGTGTAAAATTATAATTACCATTATGCAGGTAGAAATTAGGGATAACAAAATTTATACCCATGCTGTGGAGATTATCAAATGAACTATATTTGTTAATCCATTTATTCCCTTCTTGTTTACAGTTAATTGGGAGATGTGTGCCTGTTATCTGCACGTATTGATTATTATTGTCGCCTGTAGTTGTTATATAGACATACTTTGCATCGATGTTTTTCATGCTTATATTTATATGGGATATTAAACATCCTTCAAGTTGATAGTATGCTGGGTTTGTTAATGTTGTATTCAGGTATGATTCCCGATTGCCGAGAGAATAGGAACTTGCAGAATAATTAGAGTTAAACATGCAGGCATATATTGAATATTCATTATGGAAATATTTTACATCAATACTTTCACCATTGTTGTTGTATTCTGTATTATTATATGGGTAATAGTAGATAATCAGTGGCAGGAATAGTATTATCACAATTATAATCGAAATTATTATTTTATAATGGGATTTTAGGGTCACGTAAAATCACTCGCTGCCATATTCACATTAGTGCTGTACCCGGCATTATTTGTTGTTATTTCATTTACTAAGCCTCCTGAACTATTATACACTTTTAATAACTTAAAATTATTATTCTCATATGAATAAAATTGATATTTGGTATCCGGCTTTGCAAAGAATAAATAATTACCATTTTTTATAGGAACTTTATAGAAACTTCCACTGTTCATATCTTTTACGTAAACATATGTGTTAACACTTGGGTCTCTAATTGATGATTTTGTATAATTTGTTATACCGTATATTGCCGAGGAAGTAACAGCATTTAATGTCTGTGATGTGGAAGCTCCCTGTTTGTCTGGGATATCTCCTGAATCACATGAATAATATGTTGCGTATCCTATTGTTATGGATCCACCTGTACCCAGATCAAAATTGGGTATCTTTATAGCTCCGCATGCTCCCGTAGCATAGACATTCTGGCCAGTTTTTACCACATTTGATGAGGAGGTATATGAACCACCTGTTATGTAGAATGTATTATTTGCATAATTGCCATTGGAACTGTTATGATTTGTCGACAGGCAATGTATAAGATTATATGCCGTCCCTGCAGCCTCACTTGCGGTAACGGCATAGCCTACGGGCAGAGCA
>NZ_KI542797.1:0-11963 GCF_000496155.1 Ferroplasma sp. Type II | reverse complement strand
TTTGATATGAAGGTTTATATTAATTATTTATGGGAGGGGGAGAGGTACATTTCCAGTGGAACGTAAAAAAGGTATATGGGCATCCTGTGAAAAAATTATAATTGATTAATATATATAAAAATAATTAGATATACTATATAAATAAATATAAAAGTTTATATTATTATATTATAAAGTGACACACTTATTTTATTATTAATAATTAAAAAAATATATTATATATAATATATATAAATTATATTTTAAAAAATAATATAATAATACTACTATTTCACAATTTTTGGTTTTACAACTTCCGCTTTTACCTTATTATTTCTTATATTAATAAAAATTTCATTTCCGGTTTTGCTATATTCTTTATTAATATAACCCAATCCAATACCAATATTCAGTATTGGTGATAGAGTTCCACTGGTTATTTTTCCTTCTATCTTATCGTTCACATATATATCATAGCCATTTCTCGGAATATTTCTATTTTCCAGTTTAAAGCCTCTAAATATATTATTATATTGTGTTTTCTGTTCTAATAATATTTCTTTTCCAATAAAATTATGTTCAAAGTTTACAATAAATGATATGGAAGCTTCATATGGATTCTTATTTTCATTAAAATCCTGTCCTGATAATAGCATCCCCTTTTCCATTCTTAATGTATCTCTGGCACCTAATCCGCACGGAAGGCCGTTTATTTTATAGATCTCTTTTAATAGATTAATCCAGATGTCAGCAGCAATTTCATTAGGAATTATCAGTTCCACACCCTTCTCTCCAGTATATCCAGTCCCTGAGATTATTATTTCACCACTATCGGTTATAGCATTGTGTTTTTGTGAATCAGTATATATAAATGTAAATGCTTCTGGAAATTCCATGCCGAGTTTTCTTATTATCTCTTCTGATCTAGGTCCCTGGACTGCAATATGGCTTATAAGATTTGAATAATTTTCTATATTTACACTATAACTATTTTTATTATCTATCATCCATCTGTAAATTTTTTCTATATTAGATGCGTTTGGTATCAAAAAAAACTTCTCTCTGGACAATCTGTATATGATAGTATCATCTATCATATTTCCATCATTGTTAAGAAATGCAGTATACATACACTTATTTTCCTTTAAATCAGAAACTTTCGATGGAAAGATATAATCTACATAGGTCTCAGCATCATGACCTGAAATAACAATATCACCCATATGAGATATGTCAAAAATTCCAACATCTGTTCTAACAGCCATGTGTTCCTTTATAATAGAGCTATATTCTAATGGCATTTCCCAGCCATGAAAATCTATCATCTTAGCATCTAGTTTTTTATGCTCATTGTAAAGAGCAGTTCTCATAGGGGTACCATTTTTCATTTCCATTGGAAATACACCCCTCTCCCCCATTTATATACATGAATATTATGTGTGTTTTTATTTAAAATTTTTTTGTTTCCATAATATCGAGAAATAAATACTTTCCACTGGAAATTCACCTCTCCTTTATAATCCATATCATATATGTCCTTATCTCTCACGGTATTACAATAAAATCTTCTATATTTATTTATGTATCTCCTTTGAATTACACAAAAAGAAAAAGATATTATCGAGCCATAAATTTTTTAATTTATTATTATTTTATACCAATAAATTCATTTTTTAACCAATTTTCTACTTTCCTTTTCTTTTTCATTTCCGAGCCATATTGTTAACAATCCGAGCAGAATTAGTGGCGCAACAAATGATATAAGACCCGAATCAGTCCATCCAGAATATTCTATCCCCCAAAATAAATAAAATACCAGACCACTAAGTAGTAAAATAATACCTGCTAAACGGTAGAAGAAAAATACAGTGAAATATTCTGAAAACTTTCTCATCGTTCTAATAAATAAACTTGACTATATATACTTTAGCCCATTTGTTTATGGATATCCAACTGTTTAACTTAACCCCAAAATTTAAAGTTCCATAACAAATACGATAAAAACATTTTAATAAAGATTAACAATATGGCTATGTCGCCGTGATAGCTCAGTTGGGAGAGCGCCAGACTGAAGATCTGGAGGTCGCTGGTTCAATCCCGGCTCACGGCATAATATTAAAAGCTTAATTTGTGGTCTGTTGCATAACTTCTTCTGTTTTATTTCCTTCATATTATAACTTTTATACTTATCGACCATGTTTTATAACATTCTTAATTCCCCATATGTATGCATTTCACCATAATTCTTTATAACATTGCATAATCTGAATCTTTGATAACCTTCACATTCCACTGTTTCATATTTTTTATTTTAATGTTTCGCCATACTTTCTCTTTACAGATAAATTGATTTCCTCTATGCCATTCCATTCATCCTTTCATCTCCTTATCCTAATTATCCCTGAAATCAACATCACTGAATTGTATCATTCTTTTATCGGGCTGATTATTAAATTGAGTTTTAATAATTATGCAACACCATTTAAATTAATAAACTATATGTAAAGTGATGAAATGGATAAAAAATGAAAGTCGGAATTGCTGGATTGGGGAGGATGGGGAGTGGAATGGCAAACACTCTTTTGAGAAATAGTGTGGATGTTTTTGGTTATGATATAAATATAAAGGCAATGGACAAATTTACCAGCTCAGACCACTTTATTGCTGCCAAAAACATCACTGAATTATTTTCATGTGATTATGTAATACTCTCTCTCCCAGAAGGAAATAATGTTATTGATATTCTTAAATCCTACAAAGGTGGATCCATAATCATGGATACAACTACAATAAGCCTCAATGAACTTCAAAAAATATTAGATTCTCTGGGAGATTATAAATCAAATTACCTCTCATGCAAGCTGGAGAGAGGACCTCAAGAGGCAAATGAAGGGAAACTTGCACTTTTCCTGGGTGGAGATGAACAACTTTACATAAAATCTCTGGAAATCCTGCATATCTTGGGAAGTCCCATGCATATCGGCACTCATTATCAGGCCACTATGATGAAGTTGATTAGCAATATGGTTGGCACAGCAGTGGTTGACATATTTGGCGAAATGTCTGTGTTAATCAGGAAGCTAGGCATTGATCCAAAAATTGCCATAGAAGCGCTCTCTATGGGAGGTGCAAATTCTATAACCCAGATGTTCCGTCTGGAATGGCAGTCAAAGGACGAGTTTGGGGAAGCATTCTCAATGGAACTTGCTCAGCATGTAATAGAAATGGCACTTGAATCGGCAAGAGATCTAGGCGTGTCAAGCCTGCACCTTATTGAGCAGAACAATCTAATGATGAAACTTGCGAAAAACATGGGATTCGGTAGCAAGGACGTGGGAGAAATATCAAAATTATACTGGAATTTGAACGATTCAGATAATCATCTGCAATAACACAATTTTCAGGAATTATTGTTATGTTTGCTTTATTTTACAGGTTTTCTTATATTATTTTTGATATATTATAATATTTTCTCACACAATTCTTAAAGGTTTTACTCCACAAATATTTATATAACATTATGTAAATACCCTATCAGATGGATTCGATAATGTTTATTGAGCAATTGTTCTTTTTGTTGCTTGAGTAAACGTTATCTTCATTAAAAATTTTGGAGGTAATGAGATGTATTTTTATGGTAGTAGAAGCTATGGCGATTTTTTCAACATGGGAGAGTATAGTAGAATAGGCTATGAAACCGACAGGAAGAAGATAAATATATTTGACACAACACTTAGAGATGGAGAGCAAACACCCGGCGTATCATTTAACATGGAACAAAAGTATACAATAGCAAAAATGCTGTATGATGCCGGAGTTGACATAATAGAAGCAGGATTCCCGGCAGTGTCAGATGAGGAATTAAAGACAATAAAACGTATAAACTACGATATGGACAATATATGTTCTCTTGCAAGATGCAATAAAAACGATATAGATAAGGTAATAGAATCCGACTCAAAAATAATACATTTATTTATAGCAACATCGGACATTCACATGAAGTATAAACTAAATAAAACCAGGGACCAGGTTTTTGAAAGTATAACAAATTCAATAGATTACGCAAGAAGCCACGGACTTACAATAATATTTTCCCCTGAAGATGCCACAAGAACTGATATGGATTTTCTTAAACATATTATTTCATCTATAAAGGTTGAGACTGTCAATTTTCCAGATACTATAGGCATCATGAATCCAATGTCAATGTATTACTTTATTAATAAAATAAAAGAATTTACCACCACCAATATAAGCATCCATTGCCATAATGATTTTGGCTTAGCAACGGCAAACACTCTTGCAGGCCTGATGGCAGGGGCGAATGAGGCTCAACTTACAATAAATGGCATAGGCGAAAGGGCTGGAAACGCTTCATTAGAAGAGGTTGTGTCATCTATATACGGATTTCTCGACTCACACACTAACATCAGAATGGAAAAATTATATGAAATATCAAAGTATGTAACAGCAGCCAGCGGAATAATACCACAGAAAAATAAGGCAATAATAGGGGAAAATGCATTTTCTCATGAGGCTGGAATACATGTTCATGGGATAATAAACAACCCGAAAACATATGAAGCGATAAACCCTGAGGTTTTTGGCATTAACAGAAGAATAGTTATAGGAAAACATTCTGGGAAAGCAGCTATCAAATATATACTGGAAAATAAAGGAATCCACAAAACAGATGATGAGATAGATAATATATTAAAAATAATAAAAAATAGGGATAACAAAACAATAGACGATGAGTTTTTATTAGAGGTGATAAGAAATGAGTAAAACAGCAGCAGAAAAGATATTTTCAGAAAAGAGTGGAACAGACTCGAAAAGCGGAGACTATGTAGTGGCTAATGTGGATTATGTAATGGCAAATGATATAACAGCTCCAATAGCAATAGATGCCTTCAACGAGCTTGGAATGAAAGCAAAAAGTGATAAAATTATAATTATTCCAGACCACTTCATCCCTCCAAAGGACATAAACTCAGCAATACAATATAAAAAATCAAAGGATTTTGCTATTGAAAATGGAACATGGTTTTATGATATAGGTAGCGGAGGTGTGTGCCACCAGGTGATGATGGAAAAGGGATTTGCAGCACCAGGGCGATTAATTGCCGGAGCCGATTCCCACACAAACACATACGGTGCCCTATCTGCAATTTCCACTGGAATGGGAAGCACTGAAGCAGGAGTGATATTTGCAACAGGCAAGATGTGGTTCAAAATTCCAGAGACAATTAAAATAAATTTAAGAGGAAAACCAAAAAAAGGGGTTGAGGGCAAGGATATTATTTTAAATATTCTATCAACAATTAAAAACGGTGGAGCTGCATATAAATGCATGGAATTTTCTGGAAATATAAATTATATAGACATAAATGAAAGAATGACCATGGCGAATATGACAACTGAGGCTGGAGCCAAATGCTCATTTTTTGATACTGATGATAAAACAATAGGATATCTCAATCAAAGAAATACAGGGGATTATAAAATAGTAAAATCAGATGAAAATGCTGATTTCTCCAGGATTATTGAAGTTGATATGGATGATATAGAACCCTCTATTGCAATTCCAAATTCACCTGACAATGTAAGGATTGCAACGGCAGTACATGAGAAAATAGATCAGGCATATATAGGTTCATGCACAAATGGAAGGATAGAGGACATAAGAAAAGCTGCAGCCATATTAAAAAATAAAAAGGTAAATAAAAACGTCAGGTTAATGGTAGTGCCAGCAAGCCAGGATGTATATAATCAGGCACTAAAAGAGGGGTTAATAAATACCATAGTAGAGTCTGGCGGCTATTTTTCAGGAACAACATGTGGTGCATGCCTTGGTGGGTATATGGGAGTATTGGGCCCAGGTGAAGTTTGCATATCATCAACAAACAGGAACTTTATAGGCAGGATGGGGGACAAGTCATCAAAGGTATATCTGGCCAACCCATCAATAGTTGCTGCATCAGCAGTACTGGGAAGAATAGGAACACCGGAGGAGTTATAAAATGATAAATAATATAAAAGGAAGGGCAATAGTATTAGGAGATAATGTGGACACAGACCAGATCATACCAGCAAAATATCTAAACACTTCAGATCCAGGCAAGCTTGCACCTCATTTTATGGAAAATGAATACCCTGATCTGGTTAGTCACATCAAAAAGGGTGATATTATAGTTGCAGGCAAGAATTTCGGATCTGGATCAAGCAGGGAACATGCAGTTATCACCATAAAAGGCCTTGGAATTTCCTGCATAATAGCTGAAAGTTTTGCGAGGATATTCTTCAGAAATGCCATAAATACTGGAATTCCCCTTATTGAGGCAAAAATAAATGTTTCTGAATTTGATGAAATTTCGGTTGATTTTTCGAATAGTACGATAATGTATAATGGAAAGGAAACCCATTTTAAGGAATATCCCGAATTCCTGAAAAATATTATAAACAGCAATGGCTTAATAAACTATGTGAGGTCTGGGAAATGGTAGATATTGCTGTCATACCTGGAGATGGGATAGGGAAAGAGATAATCCCAAAAGTATGTGAAATGCTATCTACTATTGATTCATCCATTGATTTTACATACTATGGCATCTCATCTGAAAGATATTTGAATAAGGGCATTACCATAACAGATGAAGAAATAGAGGATTTAAAAAGCTATAAGTCCATACTTTTCGGGGCAATAGGCGATTTCAGTGTAAAACCCGGAGTTATGGAGCAGGGAGTTATACTCAAACTTAGAAAGGAACTTGACCTTTATATGAACATACGCCCAGCTATTTCTTTTAAAGCAATTACTGGAAACAACATAAACATGACAATCTTAAGGGAAAACAAGGAGGATTTTTACTCTGATATTTCCGGGAATTTCAACGAACATAAAACATTCAATAAAAATGATGGTTTCTACAATTATAATGGGGATATCAACATAGAATCGGATGACCAGATATATTATACAATGGGTTTTCTTTCAAGAAAGAATTTAAAACGATTTTTCAGATCAGCTTATAAAATTGCAGGTTCTGAAAATATAACAGTTACCGACAAGGCTAATGCAGTTCCGATGTACTCCTTATGGAGGGAAATAGCCATGGAGGAAGCGGAACCTTTCAAGAGGGAGATTGCCTTTGAATATGCCGATTCTCTTGCCTATAACATGGTAAGAAATCCCAAGAAATACAGTTATGTAATTGCCCCGAATCTATATGGTGACATACTGTCTGATATGGCAAGTTCTCTTACAGGAGGTCTTGGATATGCGCCCAGTGGAAATATAGGTGATAAAAGTTCAATGTTTGAACCTGTCCATGGCAGTGCTCCGGACATAGCAGGCAAGAACATCGCTAACCCAGTTGCCTCTATACTCTCTTCAATAATGATGCTGAAGCATATAAACCAGACTGAAACAGCCAGCATCATAGAAAAATCATTGGAAAATGTAATAGGTGAAGGAATAATTCCAGTAGAATCAGGAGGCCATGCTGGAACACATGAATTTATAGAAAAAGTAAAAAATCAGTGTTCATTATTGAAAAATGAAATTTAATAACAGATAATTTTACTCTTTGAATTTTTAAGTCAAATTATTTATTTATAAAATCTCTTTATAAAATTGTATTCATCATGTATTTAAAGCAATAATAAGAATTTTTACTAAAAAGGTATTTTTCTTCACAAATGTGATAAAAAACTTAATATATTACTATAATATTATAACTTAAGTGGTGGAAAATGACTAAATTACTTGTTTTAGGTGGAAGGTTTGCCGGATTGACGGCAGCTTATACAGCAAAGAGATTGCTTGGGGATAAGATAGATGTAACATTAATAAATAACACTCCATACGCCGCATTCAGACCAGGAATGCCTCATGTCAGCATCGGTGTCTATAAAGCAGAAGATCTAGAGGTGGATCTTACAATAGCTTTGCCTGCAAAGGGAATTAAATTTATATTAGGAACGGTAAATGCAATAGATGCAAAAAAGAATAAGGTGGAATATTCAGCACCGGACGGTAAAAAGGAAAATATTACTTATGATTATCTAGTAGTTGCATTCGGGGCAAAACTCGGTGTGGAACACCTGAAGGGCTGGGATGAGTATGGGGCAAGTGCCTGTGAACCAGATTTTGCAACAGCTCTTTATGAAAGATTAGAGAAATTCGAGGGTGGAAATATAGCAATAGGATCTGGCATTTTCTATCAGGGAACACTTACACCAAGAGGAAAATACCCAACAAACTGGGCGTCCGTTGCAGATTCTGCATGTGAGGGGCCAGTTTTTGAGCTTTCATTAATGATTCCTGCTTTCCTTAAGAAGAAGGGGGTTATGGATAAAACCCACATAACGATATTTTCACCGGGAGAAGAAGTACTCACAGATATATCAAAGGAAACAAGGGGAGTAGTAAAAACTATGTATAGCCAGGCTGGCTTTGACACGGTATGGAATTTCCGCGTAAAGGAAATCAAAAAAGATGAAATTGTGGGAGAGGATGGAAAGACTATAAAAGCAGATATTGCAGTTATATTGCCCCCATATGAAGCCAATGATGCAGTGAAAAATTCAACACCTGATCTTTTCGATGATGGAGGATTCATGGTTACTGACGAACATATGAGATCTGTTAAATATCCCAATGTTTACTCATGCGGCGATTCAAATCAGATAACGGTTCCAAAGCTTGGATTCCTCGCTGTGCAGACCTCCAGGATTGCAATGCAGGACCTTGCTAACAGGCTTGGTGTTCCCACAAAAATAGAGACATACACCCCAGAAATTGTATGCATAGCAGACAATCCACTGGAAGGATTCGCTATAGCCGTGAATGATACAACATTCTATGGCGGTGATAAGAAGATAGCACAACCATCAGCCACAAACCATATAAAGAAGGAACTGTTTACTAAATACTTCATGTGGACAAATGGAGATATGGCACTTGACAAATATCTAGCAAGCTGGTGAATAATTATGATGTCAGAAGATGAACAGTTAGAAAAATTGATGAAACCGGAATATATTTCCAGTTTGACAAGGGCGGTTGAGCTATTAAAAAAACTTGACAACCTTGGATTTCTGGATGTAATATCCGGAATATTGAGTGACGATGAAACCTTAAAAACAGTATTCGGTCTGTTGACAAGCGACGATGTATTATCCCTTACAACTAAAACAGATTCTGTAATGACCTTATTAAAGATCATGTCAGAGGAGAAGAATGTAAAGGCTCTGAGCAATCTTCTTGAGATGGTCACAGTAATACAGAATAAAGGACTTCTTGATCCTGTGCTTGGCATATTACAGGATGACAATGCAATGGGCATGGTTATGGGACTTCTATCCAACGATTTTACCATGAACCTGATCATGAATGAAAAACCAATTTTAGAGTCATTAGGCAGACTTGACCTGAGTGTTGCACCACATTATGTTAACATGATAAAGGCAGTGGAAAATGCAATCAAAACCGATACTGTCACACCAGTGAATGGAATGATGGGGACTCTGCGTGCAATGAAAGATGAGGATGCACAGAAAGGCCTCGGAATTGTCTTTTCCATATTGAGAAGCCTGGGAAGGACATGCAGTGATGAATTCAATTGCTCCGCCAAAAAATAAAAACAATTTTTAAATATATTTTCTCAACACATTTTAATATTCATTCATAATTATGGTAATTAGAGCTCCGTGGTGTAGTGGACAAGCATTCCGGACTTTGGATCCGATGACGGCAGTTCGAATCTGCCCGGAGCTGTTATGATAGAAATAATAGGAAAGGAAAAACGAAAACTCCAACTGGACAAAAGTGAAAAGCTCAGGAATATTTATAATATTATAAATATCGATGAGGAAGGATTTGTTGCAATACTCAACGGGCTACCTGCCACTTCTGATGTACTGGTAAATCCAGAAGACCATCTAGTTTTTCTTGAAATATTTTCTGGAGGATAACGCTTTAGATTATCCATTAATCATAACAATTTTAAAAACCCTTCCAGCTCTCCACCACTCATTTATATCCACCATTAATGAGTGTACCAGTCCCAAAAGTGACCGATTTGAAGGACAATACTTATACACATAATTGCATATGCAACGATATTCTAACCGCTTTTTATTGAGATAGTTGCATTAAAAATGATTACAATAAGCTCATCTTTCAGGATCTCGTTTTTTATTTAGTTTAAATCCTGAACTCCCTACTTTTACCACCATGATACTGAGTTCAGTAGATCCAGTATGTCCTTCTGTTTTTTCGTTCTCTCCAGTTCCTTAAGGTCACCGTTCTGGTCCTCTACCATATGCAGTTTCTCAAGCTCAAGGAACATTCTCTCCATTGAGTATTTCTCATTGAGTTTAGTGGATTCCATACCCCTTCTCAGAGCTGATCTTATTAGAAGTGAAAGAAAGAACACAAATACTGTTCCACGTATGGTGGATTCCTTATGATCCCTGAGTGGAAATATATCCATATCAGTTTTGAGTACACGAAATGCCTTCTCTATGGCATCCCTGTGCCTGTATACACTCAGGCAGCCGGATCCTGAGTATTCTCCCCTGTATACCAGTAAAAATCTTCCCATCCTGTTCTCTGCAGCAGATATGGCATTGTCCCTTGCACTGGTAACAATAGCATTGTTCTCAATCCTGTATGTGATATACCTCATGTATGAACCTGCAATAGATTCTATGCCTTTCTTAATTCCCCTCCTCACCTGCAGTGACTCTATCCTTTTCCTGCGTTCCATGATGTTCCTGTGCAGATCGGCACGTTCATCACTCTCCCTCCTGACATCATGGTAGAAATAGCCATGGAGTTCCAGATCATCCATAGAGAATGATATGTTTTTACAGAATATTGGGTATCCCTCATACATTATCACATTGTCTGCCCTGTCCACTGTTTTTGATGCACTGGAATATACTGCTTTTACCTCCTTCCTCATGAAGGATGCTGCAATGATATATTCCGCTTCCCTGAGGAGCCTGAGATTGTCCATGGAGAAGAAGCCACGGAAAGTTATCATAAACGTGGATGATGTGATGAAGGATGATTACACAGAGGAACAGAGGAAACTCGCTGAAAAGAGGAGATATATAGCAGTATACAGCAGGGAGAGGGAGGAACTTGATCTCAGGGACCTTAATGACAAAATCAATATCGTGAAGAAGAAGATATCCGATATTACAGACCAGAAGGAACTGAAGAAATCCCATGGAAAGCTGAAATCACTGGTGAAGTTCACGGAGAACAATACAGCACTGAATGAGGAGAGAATCAATGTCCTGACGAAGCTTGCAGGGAGATTTCTCATAGTCACAAATACCGATCTCCAGAAAGATGAAATCGTAACAGCATACAAGGAACAGTGGCAGATTGAGAGATCATTCAGGACAATTAAATCGTTTCTGGAGATCAGGCCGGTATACCACAGGAAACCAGATAGAATAAAAGCACATGTGTTCGTATGTGTATTATCCCTTCTGCTATCAAGGCTCATAGAAAAGAAAACGAAAATCACAATATCAGAGGCAAGGCGAATTCTCTCATGCCTGAAGGTTACGCCTGTTTGCCCTGGGTCAGGGGTTGTCATGATCAGGTCAGAATCAGAACAGGCACTGGATCTCCCCAATCAGAGGAACATTCCATACCCGGAGAGAATCCTGGATGGTGCACGGACAAAAAAGAGTTAAATTCGGCAGAGAAGGCAATGTTATGCTGCTTGAGTGTACATTCTCACAATAATTAAACTGCGGAACTCAAGGTCAAAATAATTAACTATATGCATGAGCCTTTAGCTGATTACAGGAATATTTAAATAATATCTAAGGTTAGTATCATATGGATCCATTTTATTTTAAATCTTATGACAGGTTAATCGGTGTTGCCTGTGACCTGGAAAGCCTTGTAAGGGAAATGAAATGCCTTAGCGATTATGATTACGATGCTGTGA
>NZ_KI542796.1:0-43070 GCF_000496155.1 Ferroplasma sp. Type II | reverse complement strand
ATAAATATTGCAAATACAATTGCCCCGAAAAACCCAACATATATAATTATTGGAACGGCCATAATAGATCCGATCATGCTGGGCAGTTGGCTTGTTATTTCAGCAACACCATTGTTTTTTCCCATAAGGCTAATTCTAGAGATGGATTGCTGAAGTGCCCTCTGTGTTGAATATACCAATGAAGTGATGGTATCACCTCCAATCAGCAGGATAGATAAAACTGCTAAATTTCCTGTGCCGTATAATGACGCCATAAGTGAGGAAAAAGAAAGGAGTACTATTGTAGCAAATATACAGAATTTCAGCACACTTTTTCTCTGGAAAATATCTATTGCATATCCGAATAGTGGCTCAAGGGAAATCTCTACAATAAGAATCAGTATTCCCGCAATTCCAAGGTATACCCTACTTAAGTAGCCAGATGCCATGATAAAACTTGCTATTATGAAAACCGGCCCCGTACCAGACAGACTTGTAACCCGATATACTGAATACCTGAAGAAATTCCTATAGGAGTATCTTTGTTCTTCATCTTTTATCCCAGACACTCGTGCCCATTTGTTATACTTTTATTAATTTATTACTTTATAAAGTTTATAAACTATCACTTTTCACACACCATTTGCTTAATAATATGGTGCTTATGAATTATACTATGGCATGAATTCTTTACCCCAACACAACGTTGTCCTTTAACATACTTTTAATTTCTACAGCCAAATAACTAAAATTTTTCAATATTCTACAGAATAAGGATTGATTATTTAAAAAATGAAGGTGAAATCCTTAAATGTGTCAAATTTTTGGTAGTTCCTATATTAGTACTGAATTATCATAAAGCTTTTTTTCGGTAGCTTAAAAAATATGGGAATAACTGTATTCATTTGCCCGTTGATGTTAAATTTATCAACAAGAATAGGGATAGTCAGAATTTCTCTATTTCTGTTGCCCATTGAAATATTTTCCTATTCTACCTATGCCTTCCCTTATAACATCCTCAGATGTTGCATAGGAGATCCTGAAATGCTTTTCTGCGCCAAATGGGCTACCTGGTGTTACTATTACATTCTGTTTCTCTAGCAGATCCAGGGATATTGCATCATCAGACCGGTCAATGGAATAACCAGGGAATATGTAAAAGGCGCCCTCAGGTTCATAGAATGAGAGATCATTTATTTCTTTTAGAAGGGAAACTGCAAGATTCCTTCTTTTCTCAAACTCCTTCTTCATCTTTGTTACACTTTCCTCATTCTCAAGGGCCTTCATTGCACCATATTGTGATATGGATGGGGCACAGGTAAGTGTTTGTTGCTGCACCTTATTGGCTGCCTTTATTATATCAACTGGAGCTACCATGTATCCTATTCTCCATCCAGTCATTGCATAGCTTTTAGAAAATCCGCTAAGCGTAACAGTTCTGTCCTTCATCTCCTCTATTGATCCAGGAGAAAACATTTTGCCTTTGTACACTAAATCCTCATATATTTCGTCTGATATTAAATAGAGGTTGTTTTCAATTATAAAATCGGAAAGTTTCCTGAGTGACTTTTCTGAATAAACCTTTCCTGTAGGGTTTACTGGGTTATTTAACATAAAAACTCTGGTTTTAGGTGATACATATTTTCCCAATGAGTCGAAATCAAGTTCGTAATTTTCATCGGTTGGAACTGTTACCATCTTTCCCTGATTCAACTTGATTATATCTGGGTATGAGACATAGTATGGTGCAGGCAATAGAACCTCCTCACCAGGGTCTATTAATGAGTATAGTGCCAGGTTCAGAGAAAATTTTGTGGGAGTTACAAGGACATTTGATGCTGTTGCATCTATTCCGTTTTTCCTCTTCATCTTTTCTGCAATCTTCTGCCTTAGCTCCATTATTCCGGCGGAGGGTGTATAATGGGTTTTTCCAGCCTTTGCTTCCTTAAATGCGTAATCAATTATCTCTTCAGGTGTTGTAAAATCAGGTTCACCAATTCCGAAACTGTATATTGTCTTGCCTGCTTCCTTGAGTTCCGCAGCCTTATTTGACATGCTCACAGTGGCTGATTCATTTATACCATTTACCCTTGAGGATACCATGGCCAGTCATAACAATTTGCCTTAAATATTTGTCCTTTTAAAATCCGTAAAAATGAAAATACATGGGGCATTTAAGAGATAATTGCTGGAGGTTAAAGAGAATACACATATACAGAATTCTTTGTTTTCCACTATGTTATTAAAATTAATAACAGTAAAGATTATTATGGGATTTTCAATAGTTGGGTAACTTGAAAGATATTCAGATCATAAAGGACGTTTTTATATCGGATCTGTACTGCGTTTACCTGCAGGACATTTCAGCAGTTGTTATTTCCGATCTACACCTTGGTTTCGAGGAAGAAATGAACCTTCACGGCCTATTCCTCCCTAGACTGCAGAGAAATCATGTGGAGAAAATGGTAGACCAAATAATTGACCGGTACTCTCCCTCAAAAATTATAATCAATGGTGACTTCAAACAGGAGTTTTCCAGAAACCTACCGCAGGAATGGGATGATGTTAACCATTTCATAGACCGTTACAAAAAAGATACTGAACTGATATTCATAAAGGGGAACCACGACAATTATCTTATGACAATACTGAAATCTAATGGCCTTGAAATATATGACTATTATGAAACTGATAATTATTATATATATCACGGAGACCGGGATATGTCTTTTAGGAAGCTTACAATATTAGGGCATGAACATCCTTCTGTGGTTCTCAGGGATGAAATCGGAAGCGTTTTTAAAATCCCTGCCTTTGTATATAATAATGAACAAAAAATACTCATAACACCGGCAATGAGCTTTTTTTCCTCAGGAACCGATGTATCCGAATCACTTTTAAATAATGAGCATTTCACGCCGGTGCTAAAAAATGTATCAAAAAAGTTTAGAGCATATGGAATAACCGAGGATTTCGGTCTTCTTGACTTTGGCTATGTAACAGACCTTACCCAGAAATTATGAAATTATTCCGGATATTTCCTTTCACCCGGACCCCGGTATATTGCCCTTGGTCTAATTAAACGCTCCTGGGTTTCAACGTATTCTGTTATATGTGCCAGTATTCCAGATATCCTGGAAAGTCCAAAGAGTGTGGTAAACATGTCAACCGGAAAGCCTATGGCATTGAACACCATTCCTGAATAGAAATCAGTATTTGTGTATATACCCTTTGAACCAAATGCTTTTACCCCATTCTCTTCCAGTTTTTTTGCAATTTCTAGTATGTTTTTCTGTTCCTCCGTAGTTGAAAGAATATCGGCATATTTTTTGAATGTCTTCAGTCTTGGGTCATATGTCCGGTAAACTCTGTGCCCAAAACCAACGAGCCTTCTTTTTCCATTAAGAATATTCTCACTGAACCACTTATCAACATTGTCAGGAGTTCCAATTTCAAGAAACTGACGGTAGGCACCCTCAGCCGCACCTCCGTGCAAAGGCCCACGTAGAGCTGCAATTGCCGATGCCAGTGAAGAATACATGTCGGAAAGGGTTGATGCAGTAACCAGTGCGGCAGTTGTGGATGCGGGTATCTCATGATCCATGTAAAGTATGAGTGCTGAATCCATTGCCTTAACCCTGTCTTTATCAACTGATCCGAAGCATGCCTTCAGAAATGTTTCAGCATAGTTTTCACCAGGTTCAGGGTCAATAATATTGTTCCCAGATTTTGCCCTGTATATGTTTGCAACCATTGAAAGTATGGAACCCAGTATTTCCGGTATTTTCTCCCTGTCATTTTCTTTTGTATATTTATAATTTGATTCTTCAGAGGCTCTTGCGGACAGTAGAGTCTGAAGTATCCCAAGTGAGTCTGATCTTTCAGGGAGGCTCTTCAATATGTCCTTTAGATAATTATCAAGCACCAGGTGGTCGTTTATGCGTTTTTTAAAGTCTTTCAATTCCGAATCGTCTGGAAATTTCCCGTAAAGCATTAGATATGAAACCTTTTCAAAGGATGATTTCTCAGCAAGGTCATTTATGTCATACCCTCTATAACGCATAATACCTTTCTGGCCGTCAATATATGTAAGTTCTGTATATTTTATGTAGACATTTTCCAGTCCCGGGCTTATTTCTTCCATATAATGTAATGCATTAAATATATAAAAGGTTAGACACTTGACCTGAAATCCATTTTATCACCATGTCCTGGAAGAATTAAAGCATTGATACTTTTTATGTAATTAAGCGATTTTTCTGCATTTATCACATTCACAGAAAACATCCTGTTATATCCAGGATTTCCACTGATGTTTACAGCTGCGTCCCCAGAGAATAAAATGTTTTCTTCCTTAAAGAAATATGAAGTTGAGTCCCTGGTGTGCCCGGGAGTTTTAACTATTTCAATGCCAGAAACTTTCATTTCTGATAGGGGTTTTAATTCCTTCACTTTCCTGGCATGGGTTATCGTGGATGCAAGTTTCGGCATGAATGGCCTGGACGGAACAGGTTCTGATCCGGAAATTATTGTTAACTCGACTGCCGGTACATATATTTCCATGTGGTACTTTTCATAAAGGCTATAAAGGCCACCTGTATGGTCTACATGGTAATGTGTGATAAGAACAACGTCAGGCTTTATTTTGGCAGATTCAAGAAATTCTACAATTTTTTTGCCTGAACCAGGTGTGCCAGCATCTATTATTATGTTAATGCCATTGGTTTTGACAAGATAAGAATTTGCCATTGTACCATCTATCCTTTCAACTTGGCTTGATATTTTCATATAGAAAGAGAATATTGGAATGATAATAAATTTATCCTATTTCATGTACATTAATTTTCGTGTTGATATATCAATAAGATGCAATAGCAAATTATTTTTATTAACATAATATAAACATAAATGGGTAAGCTTATTCTCAATGTTGACACAGGAATTGATGATGCATTTGCAATAATACTCCTGAATAAATACCGGATATCTCCTGAATTCATTGTGGCAGCTTCAGGAAATTCAACACTGAAAAATACATACAGAAATACTACTGGTATAACCAATCTTCTTCAACTGGGTTGCCCTGTATACCCCGGATCATATAAACCTCTTGTTCGTCCCCATTATCATGAGGATTTTCATGGTGAAAATGGAATAGGATGCTATCACTTCGAAGAGGTATCGCTGGAAAACCAGCCTAATGGAATTATAAAAATGTATGAAGCATTACTACATGATAAATATACAATAATATGTACATCACCCATGACATCACTGGGGTTACTGCTGAGTATGGATAGCGGCATAAAGAAAAATATAGAGAATATTGTAATAATGGGAGGAGCTTTTGGGATAACACAATATGGAAATGGTAATATGGGCAATTCAGAATTCAATGTATTTTACGATCCTGAAGCAGCCAAAATTGTTCTGGGAGCAGATATCAATGAAACAATTATTTCTCTGGACACCACAATGAATCCAGAACTGGCAATATATAATATGCCTCAAAATACTAAGAGAACACCGCTGGATAATTTCATATATAAAACAACTGAATTTATGTTAAAAAAACATAGAACGTTTGAATTGCATGATCCCATAGCAGCGTTATCCTTCATCAACCCAGATATATTTGAGTTTATAAATGGAAATATAGATGTTGATTCCAATGGAGTTACCAGATTCGAAAAAAATAGAAATTCAAAAAAAAGAATAGCTGTTGCACTGAACAATGAGGATTACATAAACCAACTAGTGAATAAGATATATGATATAGGGTAATATCACAAATATATTTGAGTCATAGAACTCTTATATAGGTAAGATTCACTGTTATTCACAAACACTCCTAGTTTCATAGGTATTCAAGGTACTAACCGTTCTCAAAACATTGTGCAATGTTGTGCACCTGTCCAGTTCGTAGCGTAGGCAGTCTCAGTCGAACCTGCTTCAGGGATCTCAGGTTAATCTCTGATGTACAGGTATTCATTCTTCATAGATTGCCAAGAGGCCAACGCACTCACGGGGAACGGGTCTCCGCACATACCGATGCCACGGAGGGTTATGGCCAGTGAGGCCAACCTGTCCCTGTCGTAGTCCCGGTCACAGTTGTCGCATTTAGATATCTTCCACGCAGGGTGCTTTACCTTTTCACCGCATACGGGACACTCTGAGGAGGTCCCTCGTGGATTCACATATACTGTCTTTTTCTGCGATTTGTATTCTATCATCTTCTGGAATTCAGAATATGGCCATCTGTTCAGATGTGTCCTGAACTTCTTCCCCATATCCTCGCCACTTTTTCTTATGCCTTTCATATCCTCGAGGACAGAGGAGGTATCAGGATGTTCTCTCACTATTGTGGTGGACTGTTTGTGTAAAGCATCCTTTATCCTTCTTCTCTGTCTTCCTCTGGCCTGCTTCAATTTTTTGCTGCGCTTCTGTGGATTCCTGATATGCTTCTGCAATTTCTGCCGTCTGCGTGTCCAGATCGGCTTTCTGATCATGTGAGGATACCCTTGCATAGATGAAAGACATCCTGTTATTCTTTATGCCGAGTATACGATTGATCTCGCTCTCAGGCACACGCCGGAAGTTATTCGAGAGCCTGACACACCTGATCTTTCCTTCCCTGTCCCACTTCCTGAGTGTGTTCGGATTGAGTTGGAGTATTTTACAGGCATCCCTTATGGTGTAGAGTTTTCCCATGATACTTATGACAACATATTACAAATATATAATACTATTCATTAACTGTTTGAACCCTATATCATGATTGCCATACAACATGATTCCAGTAATATCAGGATTATTTGTATTTTATCTACCTGGAACAACCCACACGAAGAGGCAAAGACCCATGCACTTTAATATTATTCATACAATTTATTCCTATAAATTTATGTAATAAGTTATATTTTACTTTCATGATAAACGCAAATCCCGTTAGTACAGACATGGATAGAGTGCTTAAACGTTTTTACCAAATTTCAATAGGCAATATTACAAATTCTGACGATGAAAAAGTTGCAAAATATATACATTGCGCAAAATCATTGTTTAACAGTTGGAAGTATTTCTTTAACAGCAATTACCTATCTAACTTAAAAAACTCATCACATTTTTCTAATTACTTCTGTGACATGTTAAAATTATATTTGCCAGAAAGAGGAAATGGAAGCTGGAATGGCATGGAGAGACAGGAAGCAAATTTATGTTCAAATCCAAAATTACTTATTGAGGCTTTAATTGATATGCTAAATTATAAAACAATAAATTCATTACCAGATTATAATGATGTTGAACGCATGTTGAGTAAGTATCAAGTACAAAAATCTACAAATCATGTAAATGGAATGGGAATATTGCTTGCCACTTCTGCTTTATTTGTTTCTAATCAGGACAATTTTATGGTTGTTGACAAGCCGATTATGAACTATTTTAATATAACAACCACCGAAGATGCTATACAAAATTATCAAAATATAATCAAATACTCAAAATGCCTTTCCATTACGTATGGTGTAAATATGTGGCTCGTTAACAAGGCATATGCGGTATCACTGAAAGGCAGTATTAAAATTCAACCCCTATGTAATTGTAATTTTGCATCACAGGAAATAAATATGTAATCTTGAGCGATACAAAGGTATAATTCGGAAAAACTTTTATTTTCCAACCGATACAGCATAATGAATAGATATGATTTCTATATTTCAGCTCCACTTTTCAATGAAATGGAGTTAAAATTTAATGAAAGAATTACCATTTTTCTGGAAAAATTAGGCTTTTCCACATACCTACCACAACGTGATGGCGGGGAGGATGAAATGCTGCTTAAAGACCCTGAATTATGGCCAGAAATAAGCAAAAAGGTGTTTAAACGTGATGTGGAAGCTTTAAAAACCTCTTCTGCCCTTATAATGATAATGGATGGCAGAGTTCCTGATGAAGGGGCATGTGTGGAACTTGGCATGGCATATGCATTTGGAAAAATATGCATCGGGTTCCAGACCGATACAAGAAGATTCTCCACGGGCCAGAACAATCTCATGCTGGATTATTCTATGTCCTATAACATAGTCCATGACTGGGAGAACCTTGAAAAACTTCTTGTTAAAATAAAAGATAAAATTAAGAAAGGTAATCAATAATTAGAGAGATCCTCATCAATAATTTAAATACTTTTTAAACATTTATGGATATGAATAGAACAGGTCTATCCTCCAGAAAAATAAGTTCCAATCTTTATCTAAGATTTGATAGGGATGAATGGGCTAAAAGGAGGGGAAATCTTAATGTTACATTGTCCAAAAATGATATAAGAAAGATACTTGCGCTTAACGATAAAATCACAGCATCTGAAATTCGTGATTTTTATTTTCCAATAACCAGATTTCTTCAACTGTCAATTAACAATAACAGGAATCTTTATACCGAAAGAAACAGTTTCATTGGCATAAATCCTAAGAAGGTTCCATTTATAATAGGGGTAACAGGAAGCGTTGCAGTAGGAAAGAGTACAACATCCCGGCTTTTGAAGACACTACTGGAGAGAATTAATCCCGATTATAATATTTACATAGTATCTACCGATAATTTTCTTAAGAAAAATTCTAAGCTGCAAAAAGAGAACCTCATGGAAAGGAAAGGTTTCCCGGAAAGCTATGAAACACAGGAACTTATAAATTTTCTGGTGGATATAAAATCAGGGATAAGCCGTACAGAAATACCTGTTTATTCACATCTAAAATATGACATACTTAATGAGAAACAGGAAATAGTGGATCCAGATATACTGATAATAGAAGGATTGAATATACTCCAGGTAAATAGTCTCGGAAGACAGGATGAGATTTATGTTTCTGATTTCCTCGATTTTTCAATATTTATAGATGCGGATGTGCAATACATAAAGCAGTGGTTTATAGAGAGATTTTTCATGCTTATGGATACAGCTTTCAGGGAGAAAACCTCCTATTTCAGAAAATACTCAGAATTGACTCGGGAAGAGGCCATTAAACTGTCATCAAGCATATGGGATAATATAAACGGAAAAAACTATTCTGAAAATATTATTAAAACAAGATACCGCGCCGAATTAATAATAGAAAAGGGAAAGAATCATAACATAGAAAGAATAATGATGAAAAAACTGTAAAGTTAATTATTATATTTTTTGATGTATGTAATGACTTGATATTGTTTAGCCAAACACCATATCGAATAAAACCAGAACAATTCTATCACGAATATTTTAATATTTATGAGAATGGCAAGGGTATCTACACTTACGCCAATAGTTGGGCTTGTGCTTTACAATATTGGTATTTCATTAGCAACAATAGCAATAATTACGTACCATAAGGCTATACGATCCAGTATAAGTTATTAGTTCAACCAATAAAGCAGCAGTTTAAATTTGTCTATAAATGTGTCTAACCACAACAGAAGTTGGCATTTTAAATAATTAGTACACTTTCAGTATTTTTCCATTATATTCTCAATACAATTTATTATGCCATAAAAATCATTTAAATTTTCCCTTATAAATGTATATCCTATCCTATCATCAATTTTGCCGTATCGATGAACAACAATATTTCTAAATCCCTTCATATTTTTCATTAAAAATGCTATGTCTTTATTTATAATTTGATTACTATACAAATTATCGATTAAATCTGCATCATCATAAGGAATGCTTAACTCCAAATCGGAACTTAGAATATAAAATATATCTATTAAATTTTCAATAGAATATTCTATTCTTTTATAAATGCCATCTTTGATAAGACCTAAGTTTTGAAAATTATTATAATTGTCCGGCAAATTAATTTTTATTAAATCTAAACTATCATATATTTCTTTTATTTTGTTTTTTATAATATCTTTTCTCATTGTATCTTCTCCAAATTTATGATATCATAATATCCTCTTTTAAAATCTTCAAATTCATCTATTGTATTTTTAAAAATGTCGTATATGTCCTTATTTTTATGGTATACTATTTTCCCTTTCAAAGCATCGAATCGGATATAGAGGGGAAGGTCTTGAAATATGTGAACATCAAAAATATCATTTATATTTGATAGTACACCCAGTCTAAACCGGTCCCTTTCAATTTTATTATCGTTGTAATAAATGCATAAATCTATATCGGAATTTTTATGAAACGTGTTATTTGCATATGATCCGTAAATTATTATAAAAAGTATTTTGCCTTCCTTATCCAGATTTTTTATTGTATTGATCGAATCTTTAATTAGATCATCATACATAAAATCAAATTACAATCCTTATTAATAACTTTTGGATTTAAATCATAATTAGGGGAATGATCTACATACACCCCTAGTTGTATAGTCGCCGGAGAATTTACAAATGCAGGATAGATTAATTTATATACGAAATATTTTTACCTATTTATGGTAGCTAAAAGTTTTGATAATGAAGTTGTGGATCACCGGCTTGAAGTAGTCGGAGTTAACCCAATACCCAATAGTGCAAGAACTATGTCATCGAACAAGATTTTGATATTTTGGGCAATGGCCAGTGCATCTGCACTTACACCAATAGTTGGGCTTGTGCTTTACAATATGGGTATTCCATTCGCCACAATAGCTATAATTGTTGCGTTGCTGATAGGCATTATACCAGCCGGACTGGTAGCTGAAATGGGCAGGCAAATTCCTGTACCTTCTCTAGTAGTATCCAGAAAAACCTATGGTTTTATGACCTCTGGGGCATATTCCCTGATATTTACATTCCTTAACCTTGGATTCTTCGGGCTTAATGATACTGTGGGAGCTGCAATCATAAGCGGTCTTACCCATTCTAACATTATTATCTGGTATATTGTCATGGGTGCAATACAGGTGGTGCTTGTATTATTTGGGGCAAAATGGCTTGAATATTTTTTCAGGTACAGTGCACCTGTCCTAATTGTGAGCTATATAATACTAGCATATTTCCTTCTTACAACATATCCCATCAATTTTTCCCTTCTAATGCATCCAACGGGACCATTCACATGGGGCTCGGCTCTCAATTTCCTCCTTGGGTTCTCCATACTGGCCTGGTCATATAAGATTTCTACCCAGACCCGGTTCGGTTATCCCTATTCCAGTAACGATAGCAAAGGAAAAAGATTGCAATATTTTATCTCAAGTCCCATAGGAATAATGATTCCTGTTTTGCTAATGGGTCTTATAGGACTCATAGGCAACAGTGTCGCACAGGGGAGTGGCTGGAACATAGCAACACTATCATTTCCGGGACTTCATGGCCTTTTCGGCATAGTTATATTTATTGCTGCCCTTGGAGTTTCTCTTGCAATAATACATACCAATGCCATGAACTTATATCCTGCAACAGCGGATCTCCTGGCAGCCCTGCAACCTGCATTCAAGAACAAACCTAATGAAAAATTGGCCCAACCTATAGCAACCATACTTCTAGGTACTGGGGGCATAATACTTGCTATTGCTGGCATACTAGCGCATATCGAAACATTTATACTCGCCCTTGCGTCTATTATATTTCCTTTCACCTTTATACTCATATTCGACTGGTTTGTGCATCTTAGGTACACTACAAAAATAAGCGATTATTACGACATTCCCAAAACTATATTCATGAATTTACGGGCAGATGCTCTTGTACCTGCAATTATAGGCACCATAATAGCAATGTTCGGAATAGGGCCATATGATTTTATCTTCAATTACTTCCCACAGGCTCTTTTTGGTTCTCTCATAGGATTGGGTATATATGTGGCGGTTTATTATGGCTACAGTGTAAAGCATGTCAATTCAAATGAGGGTGTTTCAGAAAAAGTCAATTATTCCGATTTTGAGGTGGAATAAATTTATTAACATTTATTTGATTGCACATTAGGAGAAATTATGAATTTTATTATTCCATATTTTTTTCTCAAAAACGTAACCCGATACAAACTCACTGTCTGGTTTTAGCTTTATAAAACTGCTAAGGTAATCTGGGACACATGTTGAACCTTCTGGAACATAGTCAAAGTCTGCTCCTTCTAATACAGTGTAATATGTCAAGTTCCCAGGGTAAGCATAAATCTGGTTATTCCCAATCTCATAAATGCCTTTATATTCACTGTCGAATTTCCACTCCTTATTAACTAAGCCATGCTTCAGTTTCTGATTAAACGTATATGATGATATATCAATACCACCAAGAAAAAAATCATATTTTTGCACTATGGACATGCTAAAAGATTCCATGAGTTTTATGGACGGTATGTTATTCGTCTCTACCATGCATCTCATTGAATTATATCCATTTTTCATAGCACATTTATGTGTATATTCCAGCATAGTAGTGGCAATATGCTTTCTCCGGGATTCCTGGCTTACCCTGAGCCCGCTGAACCACAGTGAATTATCTTTCAGTGCCTCAATCTTGATAAATCCATCAATACCACTGTTGTCTGAAACATATACATTCCCAGAATTCAGATAAGATGGGCCGTAATGTGTGTTTATATAATCATCGTACCCTGCAGTTGATGATATATGACTAACTGAATTCCAGTCTCCGGGATTGGCTTTTCTAATCATTTTAGTCTAATTTCTTATGATTTAAAAAATTTTGTCATATTAATTGTGTTTATTTTACCTGTTTTCCTGGTCTTCCAGTTTTTCCGAGACATCGTCCACATTGAACGGTTGTCTGAAAAGTGATATAATTCCGGCAAATAGGGTAATACCAAATCCCACGTAGAATACGTCATGCATGGAGTTCATGAATGCGGGGGCTATTGTTTCAGGGAACCATATATGCCCGGTAATTGTTTTTAATGTACCTGCTGGTATAGAAGAAACCACACCGGGCGGTACAGTTGTCATCACATCTTTTACCGTATTAAGCCCCAGAAATGTAGAGAACAGTATTTCAGTTGGTGGTATGTGAGAAAAGTATGTTATAAAGCCTGATGCATGCTCACTGGTCAATGCTGCTGTTATGGTTCCTGGATATGTCAATGCAAGTCCAAGTATAAGTATGGAGAAAAATGCACCTATGCTGGATGCATATCCCGTATTCCTCATTGTGTTGAGTATGCCAGATGTTGATCCTCTTTCGTTTGCCGGGACTGAGGACATAGCAACAGTCAAATTGGGAACATTGAATATGCCATAACCTATTCCGTATATGGTTATTGCTACAGAAAGCACCATATAAGAAAAATCATAGGTAAGCATTACCAGTGACAGAAGTGCAAATGCAGATATAAAAAGTCCAATAGTTGTGAGCCACCTGGGGTCAAACCTGTTGGCAAGTCTACTTGACAGAACACCGAATATTCCCATTGATATGGGCATTGGCAACATATATATGCCTGCCCAGAGTGGTGTCACAGCATATCTGTAGCCATGGATGGGAAGCCATATACCCTGAAATATAAGGGTAAGCATGTACATAAGCCCCATCATGCCCATAGCTGATACAAATGCCGTGAATATGCTAATGCTGAAATTTCTAGATTTAAAAAGATGCATGTCGAACATTGGTCCATTTACTTTCTTTTCAACAAAAGGAAAGAGTACAAGCATAATTGTTCCTATGACAAGTGCGGAAATTACCATGGGGTTTGTCCAGCCCATAGGGTTGTTTTTATATGGCGTAATCCCATAAGTTATCCCCAGGAGGAGAATTATAAGGCCCACGGCGAAAAGTATGTTTCCTGCAATATCAATATGCCTTGATGCCCTTTCGCGGACATCTTTCAGTTTCAGATATGACCATACAGTGCCAAATATTCCAACCGGTATGCTCACAAGGAATATGTCCCTCCAGTATATGGTTGCCAGTATCCCCCCGAGAACTATTCCTATGCTGACACCGGAAACTGCGGCAACACTGTTTATGGAAATAGCAAATCCCCTTTCCTTTGGAGGAAAATTGTCTGTTATTATTGCAAATGTATTTGCTATAATGAATGCCCCGCCCACTGCCTGGATTATCCTAAATATTATGAGTTCCAATGCTATTGTATATCCGGTTCCTGGAGCAATATACAGCAATATTGAGCCTACAGTGAAGATGAGGAACCCAAGATTGAATATTCTGACCCTTCCAAATATATCGGAAAGTTTTCCCATGCTGACCAGAAGCACAGAAAGAACGATCATATAACTCATAATAAGCCATAAAAGATAGGGAAATGACTTTGCCTGCATAGGATCTAGATGAATTCCATTGAATATTGCCGGGAGTGCCACTATTATTATGCTTGTATTAATGGTAGCCATTAATTGCCCTATTGTTGTATTGCTGAGGGCAATCCACTTTTCTTGCATTGCCTCAAAATTGCATCACCATATATAAACATTATTAGTAAATTGTTTACTAATAAAGCACATAATAATATTTCCTTACATTGTTCGTAAAAGTTAGTATACCAAAAATATATCATCACAATCCGTCACATTAATTTAATAATAGGCTATTATCATTCATGGTATCCGTTATTCCACTCAATACTGACAATACATATCTTGCAAGGGAATTTTTGATGAAGGATCCTTACAAAAATGCTAGGATGTACTCATTGCTGGAAAATGATGGGGGTAACTCATTGATAATTTATGACAGCGGCGTTATAAGGGGAATCCTTGCAGTAGACAAAAATAAAATGGAAATATGGTTTTACGGGAATAGGGGGTCATTCAAAGTGGCAATAGAAAACATTGAGCTTAATAATAAGTCCTCGTTGTTTATTGATAGCAAAAACCTTGACATAGCAAAGAGAAAATTCAGGATTCAATATTCCACTGTACTGGTAATGCGCCTTAAAATAAGGGATTACATAGATGAATCTGGAAATGCCAGCAGAGTTACTTTAGAGGAGTCTGAAGAATACATAGCCACCTTCGGTGTTGTACCAAATGAGAATACATTCATTAAAATGCTGGATGGAAAAATAGTTGGGGCTGCCAGTGTTTTGTCTCACAATATTAAGGTATGTACAATAGGATGCATAAAATATGAGATGGGCAATGAAGATCCGATTTCTGAAATTG
The DNA here is from genome assembly GCF_000496155.1 of Ferroplasma sp. Type II. Lineage (NCBI taxonomy): Archaea > Methanobacteriati > Thermoplasmatota > Thermoplasmata > Thermoplasmatales > Ferroplasmaceae > Ferroplasma > Ferroplasma sp. Type II. Next base: position 28,035 of record NZ_KI542796.1, on the reverse strand, counting down.
TTTCATCCATAGTAAATGAATATAAAACATTCACAGAAAACATTGTGGTGTATGCAATATATGATGAAAAACTTAAAGATATGCTGGGAAAACTGGGTTTCACATACAGCGGTGAATTATTAAAACTATATAAAAGCGGGTGAAGAGAATGGTAAGTATGTTCCCTATAAATCCGGAGAAATCCTTAAAAAATCCCATTTTATTATGTTCTCCAAACATAGCTTTATATAAACCTGTGAATTTTCCAATCATATGAAGTATGATATCGTTGTTATAGGTGCGGGAATAACAGGTTTGAGTTCGGCTTACCATCTAAAAAAGATTGATTCATCCCTTAAAATTCTTGTAGTGGACAAATTCAAGACATTCTCACAGGGCAATACAGCAAAAAGTGCCGCTGCATTCAGGGATTTCTTTACATTGAGGGAAAATCAGGTTATGGCTCAAACAGCGATAAACTTCTATAAACATCTCCAAAACGACCTGGGCGTAGATCTTGGAATGAAATATACCGGGTACCTTTTCCTGTTTGACCATGAAAAAGATAAAGAATTTATTTCAAAATACCCACATTCAAGGATTGTGGATGAAGACATATCTGAAATATTTAATTTAAATATAGATAAGGATACCCGGGAGGTCATGGGAATAGGATCAATCAAATCAGCAGTTATAGACGAAAATGCGGGAATAATAGAACCTGACCTTCTGTCAAAATGGTATTACGACCAGCTTCTGGAAATGGGAGTGGATTTTCAATTTAACACCCTTGTAAAAAAACTTGTGTTGGCTCCGGATACAGCACTGAACTATCCGGGGGAGCCTTTTAACTGGCAGAAATCAGAAATAAAATATGCCGAAACAGATAAGGGAATAATTGAATCAGATTTCTATGTACTCTGTACAGATGTTTGGACTACTTCGCTGCTTAACCCCGTGGGAATTGACTCACATTTAAGGCCAAAGAAGAGGCAGGTATTCCAGATAACTTCTCAGGGGATACAGAAAATTATAAACAAAAATATTTTCAACGATTCTGGCGTGTTTCCATTTACCATATTCCCCACAGGTGTCTACATGAGGCCGTACCCAGAGGCAAATTCATTCTGGACAAGCCTTGCAGATGAGCTTAACAGGGATTTTTCGTTTACTGAAAACCCCGAACCGGAGCCGGATTTCTATACATATAACATAAAACCAATACTGGACAACTACTTCCCGGCATCTGAGAATTCAAGAATAACTGCATCGTGGGCAGGTTACTACTCATACAATACTATAGATTTTATGCCATACATATTCAACGAAATTAATATAATAATAGTTTCTGGATCAACCGGTGGCGGCATTATGAAGGGCGATTCCATAGGGAGGATAGTCGCAGCCAGATATGGTCATAAAAAAACTACAACACTTTATGGCGGGAAAAGAGTCGCAAACACATATTCCGGAAGATACAGGGGCACAAAAATCGAGGATATGGTTCTTTAATTCAGTTTCGCGATGTAATATTTTAACGGAAGTTCCACCTCACATTTCTTATCTGAACCGTTGTTCCAGGGAATAAACTCATTAATTGGCGTCCTGGATTTCCCACTAGGAATGTGTTGAATACAAAGGTATATATTGGATTATACATTATGTTATGTAAGCACTATGTACGTGGATGTTAGTAAATCGATACAGTATGGGAAGACATACACCAGATATCTCCTGAGAGAATCCTACAGAGATAATGGCAAGGTAAAACAGAGAACCATTGCAAACATTTCACACTGTTCTCCTGAAGAGATTCAGGCAATAAGGCTTGCACTGAAGTACAAAGGAAATATCTCCGATGTTCTCAGGGACGGTGATGAGATACATTCATCACAGGGTCACTCTGTTGGTGCAGTGTATTCATTGTTCAAGGTGGCACAGGAATTTGGCATAGCGAAGGCTTTGGGAAATACGGAGGAAGCAAAACGTTCACTGTGGATGATACTTGCCAGGATCATAGAACCGGGATCAAGAATGGCAAATGTGAGACTGGCACAGAGACATTCTGCCATAGACATACTCGGTATGGAGAATTTCAACGAGGATGATCTGTACGATGCAATGGACTGGATAGAATCGAACCAGAGATCCATTGAGAAGAGGCTCTTCAGTTCAAGATATAAGGGAAAGATACCTTCACTGTACCTGTATGATGTCACATCCAGTTACCTGGAAGGGGAGAAGAATGAATACGCTGAATTTGGATACAACCGTGACAAAAAGAGAGGAAAGATGCAGATTGTCATCGGCCTTCTGACGGATGATGATGGATGGCCGGTATCCATTGAGGTCTTCAGGGGAAACACATCGGATGTGAAGACATTCACATCACAGATAAAGAAACTCGCAGATGATTTCGGATGTGAATCTGTAACAATGGTTGGAGACCGTGGCATGATCAAGACGGAACAGATTGCGGATCTATCAGAAGAGCGTTTCTATTACATAACAGCAACAACAAAGGCACAGATGGAGACACTCCTGAAAGAGAAAATCATACAGATGGAACTGTTCACTGAGAAGTTATGCGAGATTGAGAATAACGGCATAAGATACATACTGAGAAGAAACCCCGTGAGGGCAAAGGAGATCGAAGATAACAGGAACGGGAAGGTTGAAAAGATCAGGAAGATAACAGACGAAAGGAATATGTATCTGTCTGAACATCCAAAGGCTGGCGTTTCAACAGCCATTGCTGCTGTTAATGAGAGAATCAAAAAGCTGAAGGTGTCAGGCTTCACCTACATTGATGCCACAGATCGGGTACTGACAGTAAGAATTGATGAAAAGGCCATGAAGGAGGAATCATACCTTGACGGCTGTTATGTCATCAGATCGAACCTTCCCGTAGATCAGGGAAGTACAGAGATAATCCACCAGAGATACAAGGATCTGTCAAACGTGGAATGGGCATTCAGGACGATGAAATCTGACACCATAGAATTACGTCCAGTACATGTAAGAAAGAAATCTCGCACAAGAGCCCATGTGTTTATTGCCATGCTGTCGTATGTGATAGAGAAACATCTCAGGGAGAAGTGGATGGATATCAATATCACCGTTGAAGAGGGCATACATGAATTATCGTCCATAAACTGCATTTCAGTTCATGCCGGCACAACCAGTTACAACCAGATACCTGAACCAAGGGATCTGGGTTCAAAACTTCTCAAAGCGCTTTCAGTCACCCTTCCAAAGGCAATCACAAGCAGTGACATATGTGTATCCACAAGGAAAAAACTGGAACTTAAACGGAAGAAGTAGGAAAACACGCTGTTCCTGTAAGATTCTTTGCTTTAATTTTCATGGAACTTCCGCTGTAAATAGCATAAATATAAGGAATGTATATTCATGTATTATCCATTACATATGATTAAAATCACTTCACATTTGTGAGAATTAAACCATGAATAAAATTCGGATATAAATCAACTTACCACGAACTTATGAACAGGTTCCTTATATCATCCATACCTGCATCTGCGGGATTTGTTATTATCCCTGTAGATTCAGATGCGAGGTTTACCAGTTTATCCAGGTTGGCATTAAAGGTTTTCTCATCTAGTCCTGCTTCAGAGACCCTGGTGGCCTGTCCTATATCCCTAAATATATGAACTATGGATTGATCCAGAGTTTTTTCTCTGTATTCCTCAGGAATTATATTATTAAGCCGGTTATATTTTTCCCTCACAGAATCATAATTGAACCTTATGACATTGGGAAGAACTACCCCGACCGATTTCCCATGAACTACATGAAAAATGGCTCCCAACGAGTGCCCGAGAGCATGTGCAAGTCCAATCTGTGAATTGGAAAATGACAGGCCTGCCATAGATGCCCCAATATGTATATTGTTTCTCAACTCCATATTTTCCGGATTTTTTACCAGTTTGACAATAGATGGTATGATGAGATCAATAGCTTTTTCTGCCATGGCATCAGAATATGGATTGCTCCACCTGCTTGTATATCCCTCTATTGCGTGGGTGATTGCGTCTGTTGCAGTATTTATTGTCTGCGCTTTCGGTAAAGATTTCACCATTTGCGGATCCAGGATAGCATAGTCAGGCATTATTTCTGGAGATGCCAGTTCATCCTTTCTTACTTCCATTTCATCAGAAACCATTGCGGCCCATGTGCATTCTGATCCGGTTCCACTGGTGGTTGGAATTGCAATTAAATGGCTCTTTTTTCTCAAATTAAGTTTTACCAGAGGGGTTACATCATAGAATTCAAGATCAGGGCGTTCATATTTAAAGAATAAAATTTTTGAACTGTCTATAACCGATCCCCCGCCTATGGATATAAAATATTCCGGAGAGAAATTATTTATGTCATCTAAATGTTTTGCCATATCCCTGTATTTTGGCTCCTCGGGAATATCATCCACTATTAATATCTCAGTATCAGGCATATTGCCCTTAACTATGTCAACTAGGCCAGCTCTCCTGATGTTTTTATCTGTCACTATTACTGCTTTTTTTATTGATAATGTTTCAAGAAATGAAAGCGAATCTTCTCCAAATATAACTTGAGGGGATCTAAAATACCACATTTACACACCCCCTATCTATTCTTGAAATATTAAATTCCATATAGAGCATTGACCTATTAAAAAAACACATGATAAATATACTCTTTATCCCTATATTAATATTATTGTTTGAACATTAGAACCCTACCTGAAATAATCTGTAGCCATCTGTTCTCCACCGGAATCTATGGTTATAACCTGTCCGGTCATTGATTCATTCCTGATTAAATAGAGAACAGTATCTGCAACCTCATCCGGCTCTATTAGCTTTCCAGTAAGGGTGAATTTTTTGGCAAAATCCTGTTCGTTAAGATCCATTATTTTTAACAAACTGTCTCCCATCCTTGTTTTCACAACCCCGGGGGCCACACCATTGACTCTTATATTGTAGGGAGCCAGTTCCAGGGAAAGAGATTTTGTAAGGCTTATCAGTGCTGCTTTGGTCATGCCGTACAGAGATAATCCTGGAAATGGTGATATTCCGGCCAGTGATGCCATATTTATTATGACACCTTTTTGTGAAATATTCATGAATTCTTTTGAAAGCCATATGGGTGAAAATAGATTGGTAGTGAACATTGCCTGAAGATGATTTTCATCTGTGCTTCCGAATGGTTCCACAAAACCAACACCTGCATTATTGACCAGAATGTTGGGATTTCCGAATCTTTCATTCGTGTCACTGAAAATTCTTTTTCTACCCTCTCCGGTGGAAACATCAGCAACCACAAGAATTCCCTCCGAAATGCTATTAATTTCCTTCAGTGTTTCCATACCTTCATCCACATGCTTTCTGACGTTGACAACAACCTTTCCCCCCGCCTCTGCAAGTTTAATTGCAATTGATTTTCCGATTCCCCTTCCAGATCCTGTTACAATACATACTTTATCTTTTATATCATACATAATTATCCCCGCCATATTCATTGAATTTTTCTTATTCCATATTTAATTCAAAATTCTATTTAAGACTTGTTTAATGATGTATTACCTAATTCCTGGAAAAGCTTCAGGGCATTATGGCAGGATTCAATAGTGAAAGTGTTGGCATTAATTGTTTCTCCATCTATTTCCACAATGCTGTTGCAGTTAACGCTGATTTTTTGAGCCCTTCTGTTTATCACATATTTATCCCTTATGTAGGTACCATTACGCAGAGACAACAATTTGAATAGAATTCTGATTTTTGGCATGTACTTTATTATATGCACATCAAGAAATCCATCATCTATAAGGGATTCGGTTGATGCGTGTATTCCCTTTCCATAATACTGGCCGTTTGCAATTATTATATCTATGATATTTTCATGAAAACTTTCCTTTCCAACTTCTATATCCGACATGACCGGCTTCATTTTCATAATGCACGAAAGTATTGCGTGAATAAAGGTTAATCCACTTCTATGCCGGATGGAATTAACCCTTTCCATTACCATGCCACCGAGTCCTGATTCCATGATATTTATAAAATATCGGGATTCTCCGTTTATATGAACAAGTCCGAGATCTATATTTCTGAATTTTCCAGTGGAGAGAATCTCTGGAATTTCTTTAATGTTTACGCGCCCGATCGTTCTGGACAAGTCGGAACCTGTGCCAGCAGGAACAGGAACCAGAACTATATCTTTTCCAGCCAGAGCCTGTACTGCATAATTTATTGTTCCGTCACCCCCAACTGTAATGAGGTATTTTATATCTAAATTCTTTTCAATAAAATTAATAAAATTCTGCGGGTTTTTTTCTGTGTATGAAGAAGTTACATCATAATTATTCAACAACAATCGGATCTCCTCCATTATCCTGCCCGCATTTCCCGAACCAGCATATTCATTTCCCAGTATGTGGATCCTCATGGCTCACCTCCATTAATGTATAAATTCTTTCCTCCATTGATTTCCCAAGATCCGGTGAATAAATGCTTAAGGCCAGTCTCCGCCTTATGATATCTTCCGGTTTTACCGGGCATTCGTATTTTATTATTTCTTCCAGGCTCTGAGACTTCCTTGAATAATCTATATATGGCATATTCTTTATTTTCAGTGGTTTGTTCAATATACCCGAAACAATTTTAGCTGTCTTTCTTGCACCTACCCTGTAATCTGTTATTTTGCCCCCAAGTACGGAGATGAAATTATCAATCACCGATATTTTGAAATCCCTTGATATCTTTCCAGGGTCATTTCCAGCACCCAGTAAAACTCTTATTCCTGAGAAAGCAGCAATAATTTTATCTTCTTTAAATTCTGGGAAGAATGGACTTATGCTTTCAATCAGGTACCTGATATCTTCCCTATTTATAGAAAAATCATCAGGATTATCTATAAATTTGTCAGTTGTTCCAATATATGCTACCTCCCCTGAAGGTATAATAAAAAGTTGCCTGCCATCAATGAGGGATTTGATAACAGCCGCATTTTTTCTTCCCCAGACAGAAAAGGGAAAAACAATATGAATTCCCTTGCTGAGCCTGAAATTTTGTTCTGTGGGCATTCCTGCTATCTCTAATACCCCGTTACCCCAGGGTCCAGCTGCATTTATAACTATCCTGGAGTTGATTGTTTTATGCGTTCCAGAAATACTGTCATAAATTGTAATACTGTAAGCTCCATTGTATTTTTTTATTGCCTTTGCTTCCATGTAGTTCAGGCAAGATGCTCCATGCCTCTGGGCTGAAACTATGTTATAAATCACGAGTTCTGAGTCCACAGTAATTCCATCCATATAGCTATAATATCCATCAATTCCCCCTGGATAAGTTCCAGTATTCCTGACATGCCGGGGCAATGGGAATTTTCCAGACAATAAATTGTAAAGCGACATTCCGATTCCAAGTTCTATCCTGTTCCACATCTTTTTTCCGGTAAATATATGAAATTCTATAGGCCTGACTATATCAGTATGCCCAATAAGATAATTTCTCTCCTTTAAAAGTCGAAAAACCTCCAGAAATCTACCATTCTGAAGATATCTTAATCCCCCGTGGATAAGCTTTGATGATCCGGAACTGGTACCAGAAGAGAAATCGTTTTTTTCAACCAGCAATGTGCTCACACCGTTTTCTGCCAGTATATTTGCAATTCCGGCTCCGGTTATTCCACCGCCTATTATAGTCACCTCATATGTCTTGCCCTCTATGGAATTAATGATGTTCTTCCTGGTATCTCTGGAGAATTCATCACTCATTTTTCCACCCGGAGAAGAGATTGTCATCAAGCAGAGATTGCATTCTTATTTTATTAGGATGCTGATATTTCTTAAGGTACGTGCCCATGCCGTGATGATCTGACAGCGCGGCCCCCATTTTTATAAAATTATTCATTATACTTTCCCGTACTGCACTGAGGTCTTCCATGGCATTTTCCGATCTTATTATGAAGGTAAAATAAATGCATGCACCTGTTTCATACATATGGGAGAGATGTGCCATTATAATGCCCTTAAATCCCCTTTCCTTTTCAATTGAATGAAATTTCTGGATGGTGCTTTCATGAAGGGCTGGCATAACATCCCACATTGCAGAGGTTTCCAGGGTATCCGGTACATATCCATGTTTCCAGAGAATATTTGCCATTGCAGGTCTTGTATATCTTTCCCTGAACCACTGCCTGGCTGCAAATGATCCCGCTGAAATGCCGCCTGAAATTTTATCCGGGAACTGTGAATTATTATTTACTCCTATCATCATTGCCCCTTTTCCGACACCACGCATTTTAAGATAGTTCAAAAACAGCCTTTTAAGCGATGAATCGCCTCCACTTGAAATGGCAATACTGGTTTCGGTTTCATCGGAAAGCCTGAGAATCGTGGGAAACCTATCCATGGTTCTTATTGCTTCTATTCCGTCGTTAAAGCTTTTAAAGAAGTAGGATTTGAAAAATCTTTTTGCAGGCTGCCGGAAAGTCTTTAGGGTAGCCTCAACTATTAGCCCATATTTCCCCTCACTGCCCAGAAATGCGGATTTTGCTGGGAACCCGGATGATTCTCTGGGAACAATTCTGTCATCTATTTCCCCCTGAGACGTTATTGCCCTGACCGAGATAATTGCATTTTCTATACCACCATACTGGTTGGATTCCTGTCCGTTTTCCAATGTACCTATCCATCCACCCACGGTCGAGTAGTTAAAGGATTCTGGAAAATTGCCACAGGTATATCCATGTGAATTCAGTGTTTTTTCCAGTTCTGGGCCATATGTTCCCGAACCAACTGTTACAGTATTTCCCTTCAATGATATGCTGTTAAGCCTGGATGTGTCTATTGCAATAACGCCAGATCCGGGTTTTAATCTAAAACAGCCGGTTACATTTGTGCCACCTCCAAACACTAAGGCCTTTAATCCGGAATTTTTTATGCCATCCATTATACTATTTAGATTGTTATATTCAGGATAGACAACACCTTCAACTATTGGCATAGAAGCATTGTACCTTGATTCAAGAATTTCAGGAGATGATTTTCCAATTGAGTGTAAAAACCTTGATTTTATGTCAATACTGAAACTTCCTTCCGGAAAAAACCTCTTTAAATCGGTTTCAGAGCCACTATACATATTTTCATCTATATTTCTATTTCCGTCCCAGACAACATTTGTATGCACCTCAAACATATTTTCTATTACCTTAAACTCTGGAGAAAAATCCCTACTTATATCTTCACCATATAGAACCGGAATTAACACATAATACAAATAGAAGATAATATATAACGTTATGCCGGGCAACAATATGAGAGATGTATAAAAATTTAAAAGATTGCTTCTTTTAAAACTTAACTTATTAACGATTAACTATCACTAACTTTTGCCATTGATGTATGTACAGAATTATTGTAATTTTGTTTTAGGTTTTTCTCAGCATAGCTAGGAATGGTAATGATATGTAATATATCCTCCATTCATATTTTTCTGATATGGTAATATTCCCAATTCGCTACATTTGTAGCTGTTTCTCCACGGAATGCGTGTTAACCTTGTGGCATTCTCCAGCAATAAAGGTTGCATATTTCAACCAATAATAGATAATGTGTTCAGAAATCAGGCATTCCACATTGGATTGTAATTTTTAGATATTGCATTTCCTTTATTTTTTCTCCTAAGGGTGTAATATTTTTCGTTCACGATGATAAAACTTTAAATTGCCGTTATTATATAGACATTTATGGAATTGGATTGCGAAGAATTTCATCGTTGGTTTGACCAGGCACTGTACACCTATAATCTCATCGATTCTGATATTAATAATAAGGGTTACAGCTGGGCATGTTTTAAGGCTCAACAATGTGGAGAACTGGCCATTAAAAGTATACTATTATCCTTTGGAAAGAATGCTTTTGGCCATGGAATACTGAATCTATACAATCAAGTTACTGAAATATTCGGACCTAATATGGAAATAAAGAATGCAATATCATATCTTGATAAGTTATATATATCACCAAGATACCCAGATGCGTTTACCGAAGGCTCCCCATGGGAACATTTTACGGATAATGATGCTCTTCTTGCAAAAGAATCGGCAGCGAAAATCATATCCTATGTAAAAGAGGTGATGCCCAATTGCCAATAAATGAGGAAATTGAAATTAGAAGAGAAAAGCATAAACGCACATTAAATCTACTGAACCAGTATGCAACAGAGTTATCCAGAGAATTGGGGAATGTAACCTTCATATTGTTTGGATCATACGCCAGGGGAGATTTTAATTTGTGGAGCGATATAGATATAATAGTTATATCAGATAAATTTAAGAATATAAGATTTTTAGATCGCCCATATATTCTGCCTGAACTGTATGATGAAATCAATTATGCTGATATAATTTGTTGGGATTATATGGAAGCACAAAAAATGCTTTTAAAACCATCATGGAAAGAGGCGTTAAAAAATTCCATAACAATAAAAGATGACTATAAATTAATGTAATAATAAGTGTAAGGATCGAATTATTATTATGCTATTTTATTCAACAGAGTAGGTAGCCGGGAATTAAGATTTCAGCATTTGAGTGTTATCTTACCACAGTGATATTTTTGATTTTATATATAATATACAAAAATCTGAGCCCGCCGGGATTCGAACCCGGATTATAGGCTCCGGAGGCCTATATGATAATCCGTTACACCACGGGCCCCTAAGATTTATAACCTATATCCCTGAGAAGTTTCCTGCGTTTTTCTTTGTCCGAATCCTGTTCAACTCCTACTGGGGAATAGCCATCCGCGATCCCTATTATAGCATTTGTATTTTCTGTTTTTGCTAATATTACCTTAAGCGGATTTGCAGTGGCAGCAAAGATTGTTCCCACTTCCTGGCTCATTTTCAGTTGTGGTAATATGCTTATGGGAAAGGCATTTTTCAGGAGTATAATAAAAGTATGCCCGGCTGAAATTGCTTTTATATTGTTTATGCCATAATCTATTAATTCTTTGCTATTTCCTTCATAGCGGATTAATTTATCACCGGAAGCTTCAGAAAATACTATAGCATATTCACATGCCGGAATTATTGTTTTTATTATCTCATTTATATCTTCAACCGTCTTGATGAAATGGGAATAACCCAGTATAACATTCACGCCATCGGGTTTTTCAATTTCTACGGTAATAATTTCCATAATAACTTAATTGAATAAACAGATATTAATTTATTCCATATTACTGCCTTAAAAAGTTAAAAAGCATGATTATACCGGCAACTCCCAGGAGGCTTATAAACATAAGAGGTATTGCAACATCAGGTCCAAGAAAATGGGAAAAGTAGTAATATATATAAACGGTAATTCCACTCTGGAGGATGAAAATTGAACTAAATCCTATAATCTGTGAATATACTCTGGCATGTAAATGCCTGTAATAACCCACATAATATACTAAAAGCACAGCCAGTGCAATGAGTTCAAATGCCGCAATTGCCATATCTGAAATCCAGAATAACTCCATAGTTGCACCATTATTGTATGATAAATATTTAAATTTATATGAAAATAATTAATTATTGGAGCGAGGATATGTTACCTGCACCGGTTATGTGGAACGTTTCATTTATTATCATATAGTTCACAGGTCCTGTTGATGAGTGGCCTTCATTGTAATACTCGATGCGGTATGTTGTATTTATGTACTGGAATGCATGTGTTGCACTATTCTGTACTATAAACTGAACGAAATTGGCTGTTACTGTTGCTGTGTTTCCGTTTATTGTTACTACTGGATTATTCGTTGTACTGGTTGATGCATAGAACCATACTGCCTGCCATGCTGTAAAGAACTTATTCCATGTGGTGTTTATTGCAGATGTTCCGTGGTATGTGCCGTTTAATGGGCCTCCTATCCAGTGCAATGTTGCATTTCCTGCGTATTGCTGCATGATAATCGAGGAATTCTCAATAGCTATCTGGTTCCAGTGTTCAGTTGAAAGCTCACGGGCGTCGTTTACTTCCAGCTGTGTTTTATCCCTGGCTATGGCCGAGCTGTCCATGTAATAGACACCGATAAATGCACCTGCGAATATTATGGTCAGTGCTATAAAAACTGCTGATATGATTTTCCAGTTCATTTTAGATCTATTATCTATTTCCTGTAATGTATAAATGCATATTTCAAAATTATATGCAATTCATTTACAAATTATATACAGAAGGATAAGCATACTATAATACAATTACTTCTTTTCTTCAATTATCTCTCTTACCATGTGAAAATTTTTCTGGTAATAATCGGAAAGAAAATAAATACATCCATAGCCATCGCCCTCTTTTCTTACTATTCCATTGTCAAGAAGTACCTTTATGTGATGTTGAGCTGTCCTGTAATTAGATTTCAATGCTTCAGCTATTTTATTGATGTTTTCCGGATTGTCCCGCAATATTTCCATGATCATGGCCCTTTTCTGCCCGCCACGGGTTGCAACTAGAAGCCACCACAGTATTCTATGGTATTCGTCCGGAAAATCCATAAGTTTGTTATTGCCATTACAATTTAAATATTACCATAAAAAAATACACAAATTATAAAAAAAATAATTTAAGTCCGGGATTTCATATTGAATTCCCCTGCATCCCTTAAAATTTCTGGCTTTTTCATTCTGTAATACATGGTCACCACAATTCCGCCTCCCAGTATCCACAATATTGTAATTATGAAGGATGCAAAATATGCGTCATTTACCGCACTTGGAGCAGTAAAGAACTTGGTGAAGATATTGCTCATGGTAAAGTATACGACTATAAGTCCCAGGATGGTAGCTATGGATGGCAATATACCATGCTTCAGGAGATTGAATTTGTCTACCCTTTTTGTGTATATTGTCAGAGATGTGTTTGCTATCATATGAACTATGATTATGGATATTCCAGTACCTGCTTCAAGAACAAATGCGGCACTCAGTGGACCGAAAATAAGCCCCATGACAACATCTAAGACAAATGAAAGCAGTGCCCATATTACAACTGCATTGGCAGGAGAATGATGCTTCTCGTTTATCTTTCCAATGGTTTCCGGGAACACCACATGGTCCCTGGCTGCAGAGTACCACCATCTGCTAACTGCAGTGGCCTTTGAAACACCGTTGGAGAGATAGCTGTTTATGGTGAAGACAATAAGCAGCACCAGGCCGACAGGACCCAGATATCTGGAGAATACTGTAAGTCCTGCATCACTATGTGTTGCAAAGCTTCCTATATTGCTAACACCCCATCCAACTGTGAGTGCATAGGCTGCCGGAATCAGTGCCACTGCTGTGAGGATCATAGCAATTACTATTGATTTTCCTATGTTCTTTTTGGGCTTGCTTATTTCCTCTGATATGGTTGTGACAACTCCTGAACCGGTAAAATCCAGTATTGAGAATACCGATGCAAACATAATGGATGAAAATCCAATACTGTATGGCCCGCTTACCTCAAATGGTACAACAGAATTGTGTGCTCCCACCCTTATTATTATAATTATCGAACCAATTAGCAGGAACATAATTTCAAGGAGTCCTGCAATTGCAGTATAGTTCAATGAAGGCCGTATTCCAAGATATGTTACTATGATAATAAATGCCGTAAACATACCTGCGAAAAGTATCCAGAGATATGGAATGGAAGTTACCGAGGGTGCCATAAGGAATATAAAGGCTGATAATCCAAGTATTCCGAATGCTGCACCGGTAATGTCGTAGTACATGAAACTCAGTGCCGTTATTGGACCAAGCCTGCCCTTGTCAGTGGCACCTGCAGCATAAGCGTAATAACTCCCAGAATTAGATTTGAGCTTTGAAAACTCATATGGAGTTACCATCCATAATGCATAAATTATCCATCCTATTATTACAGACATAACTGTCTGGGCTCCTGAAATTGAGAATGATGCTACCAGCAATATGGCTATATCAGCCGCCGGCGCCACCTGCCCCAGAGATTGAAAAACTCCCTGAGTAAGCCCAACAGAGTCTCTTTTTAATTTGGTGTGCGTGATAACCATTTTTACACCTGTATGTATTATCTTTAAATAGTATAAAGGTTTTTCGTTACAAATTCTCAGATTTAATATAATTAAAATAGTAATATAGTCCAAAATCTACTGTTCTTTATATGCCGAATATTATCCTTTGCTATATCATTAAAAAAATCCAAAAATCGTAAGAGTATATTCTAATCAAAAAAAATTAATGTTTAATAAGTTTCCAGTCACTTTTTGCTGCCACTTTTCCCTTTCTTTTCTGTACATAGTTATACGCCGAGAGGGCTGCTGTGGCACCCTGGCCGGCAGATATCACGGCCTGTTTGTATGGTGTATCGGTTACATCGCCGCAGGCAAATATACCTTCGGTGGAGGTTTTACAGAATTTATCCACTATTACCTCATTATTTTCATTCAGTTTCACTAAGTCTTTCACAAAGCCAGATTTTGCTATATATCCCATTTCGGCAAATACAGCTGAGACTGGCAGGGTGTTTCTTTTTCCACTGGATTTATTTTCAAAGGTTATGGATTCTACTGATTGTTTGCCATTTACCGAAATTAATGTACTGCCAAAAAAGATTTCCTTGTTTTTTATACTGTTTACAGTTTCCAGCATTTCATCTTCCCCGAGCAGTTTTCTCCCATTGGTTATATAATGAACCTTGCCGGCAACAGAAGACAGGTATATCATAGCCTCAAGGGCATGACTTCCGTTTCCCACTATTGCAACCTCCTTTCCCCGAAACAGTGGACCATCACATATTGCACAGTAAGATATCCCGTGGCCCTTTAGTTCAGCCTCACCACTTACATTAAGATCCCTTGGAGTCTTGCCAAATGCAAGTATCACTGACATTGATGAAAATTCCTTATTAGCGGTTTTCACTGTGAAATTATCACCATTTCTGGAAATTTTCAGTACCTCATCATATAGAAACTCTGTTCCATAATTCTGGGCTTGATCCTTGAATTTACCTGTCAGTTCAAATCCGCCTATCATGTCAAATCCAGGATAATTCTGTATATCTGTGGTAAGCAATGCCTGGCCGCCTATATCCTTTGTAATTACAAGGGTTTTCATGCCCTGCCTGGAGGCATAAATTGCTGCGGACAGCCCCGCAGATGCACCGCCAACTATTATGGTATCATAGGTATCCATAATACCACCATTATGCCAGGTCTTTGATTTTCTGGATCAGGAATTCCTTTGGAACAACACCTATTGACATGTCCACAACCTTCCCATTTTTAAAGAACATGATTGTTGGTATGCTCTCTATCCTGAGGTTCCTTGATGTAACGGGATTTTCATCCACATTTACCTTTCCGAAATTTGCCACATCAGAGTATTCTCCTGAAAGCTCGTCTATCACAGGAGAGATATATCTGCATGGTGCACACCAGGCTGCCCACATGTCGATAACTGATAATTTCGGTGAATTTACAAATGACTGGAAATTCCTGTCGTTTAACTCAACTGGCCCGCTTTTTCCTGTACTCTTACCAAATACATTGTTGTTTTCCATTCTAATTACCTCCATAAACAGCATAATGCCATTATTATAGCATAACTGTTAAAAAGATATTTCAAAAAGATATTTAACTGTATTGTATGGTATTGTAAAAACAATGCAATATAGTTATATAGAAATACACAATATAGAAATATGGGTTCCTTTAATCAGATACTGGATGAAAATGCCACCTGCAGGGATATGTTTGAATATTTTTTCGATCTGTCACCATCTGATGTTGCCGTTCTTTATTCTCTCACCAGGGACACATGTGAGACTCTGGATGATATAGCCATGAAGATTCAGAAGGACAGGACAACTGTATTTAGGTCTCTCCAGAGACTTGTTGGAACTGGACTGGTCACAAAGAAAAAAAATGTAATGGAGCGTGGAGGATATTATTATTCATATACAAGAATCAGCTCTGCAAAGATAAGTGATTTAATCAATGAGAAAGAAAAAGCTTTCCATGCTGTGCTTCAATGCCTGTTAAATGATATAGATAAAGAATTCAAACATGAAATATATCAAAAATATTAATAGTATCTGGCAATAGTTACTCTAATGATCAGGATACAGGAAGATAAAATAATTCCAGAAGACCTCATAAATGAAGTGAGGAGCAGGGAGGCAGGAGCCATAGTTACATTTTTTGGAACTGTAAGATCAAGGGATGAAACATCGGAAAATGTTATAGGTCTTATATATGAGGCATATGAGGAAATGGCAATTAAAAAGATAAAAGAAATTGTGGATGAGGCAGGAAAAAGATATCCAATAATGGATGTTTCAATTATTCAGCGGATAGGGCGAGTAAATCTTAGTGAAGATTCAATCGGCATAGCTGTATCATCTGAACACAGAGGAGATGCATTCCATGCATGCGAGTACATAATAGACCAAATAAAAATTTTGCCTCCCATATGGAAAAAGGAAGTTTATTCCTCCGGCGAAGTCTGGAAGTCTGAAACATAACCCTTAGTGAAATATTTTGACCGGCCAGTATAAACTGCTATTCCAGTAAATATGGAAACTATGAGGAA
The DNA here is from genome assembly GCF_000496155.1 of Ferroplasma sp. Type II. Lineage (NCBI taxonomy): Archaea > Methanobacteriati > Thermoplasmatota > Thermoplasmata > Thermoplasmatales > Ferroplasmaceae > Ferroplasma > Ferroplasma sp. Type II. The sequence continues at coordinate 11,458 of NZ_KI542796.1, read as the reverse complement.
TAATATTATAGCATTGAATTGCAATCCCACAAGCACCAGTATTGCCCCTGCTGTCAGGCCGCTCACTGCCTCCATAATTTTATTGAACATATAGTTCCAGCCGTTTCCTATTCCCCTTAATGAAGTGGGTATAAACTCATTCAGAACGGCATTGTATGCCATTGGGCCTGAATAATTCATGAAAATGATGACTATGGATAATGGTATTACAGAGTATACCGGCAGTATTCTGGAGAATGCCATAAACAGTGCAAATATGGATATTGCAGCAATTATGGATGGAATTACAGCTGCACGGTATATGCCGAAATGTTTTGCCAGCAAAGGTGATATCACTGCACCGGCAAATCCAAAACTGTATATTATTGCATCTGCCTCCAGTATCTGATAAAATGTCAGAAATTTTAATATTTCCAGCATATATGTAATGTAAAATGCAAAGCCCCAGCCAATGAATCCAACTATACCGTTCAGGGAAAAGGCAAAAAGGAATTCCCTGTTGAGCCCCCTGTAGAATATGGATACAAGGTTCTTCAGACCTGTATTGTTTTTATGTTCAGATGCTTTTATATCCAAATCCCTGCCATATACATTCCTTAAGACCTTACGGGTTTCCCGGTATTTACCATTGCCATAAAGCCATATTGGAGTTTCCGTCAGCCTTGATCGGAGGAGGAGGATTATGGCTGCGAATATTCCCCCTATAACGAAGATGTAGCGCCAGACAGAATCGTTGTGTATTGCTCTATCCAGAAGGAATACAGAACCCACAGCAATCAGTGCAACAACGGAAAAGCTGTATGCCCACAGTGAGTAATAATGGTTTCTCTGTCCCCTGCTTATATATTCATAGATATAGGAAAATCCTGTGGCAACATCACTACCTATTGAAAAACCCATTATTATCCTGAATATGGTGAATTCGTATATGTTAGTGGATACAGCAATTAAGAATGCAAAAACAATGAATATTGCCATATTGTACATCAAAAGCCTTTTCCTCCCAAATCTGTCAGTAAGGTATCCACCAAGGATGGCACCCCCTATGGCACCAATATTGGCTGCCGCAATGGAAATGCCAAGCATTATGCCCAGTGGATTGAGGTCTGCCCTGAAGAATGTAAGCACAAATCCGAATGCTGTCAGATCCCACACATCCAGGAATACACTGGCTGATGCTATGAAAACCATGTATATGCCCTTTATATTATCATGTCTGTAGACAAATTCGGCCACACTGTTGGATTCCATAGCATTCTTAAATGCAGTAGAGATAAAAACCTTTGCAGAAACAGGATTACCGGACTATGGAAATAATTAATAGCCAGTAAGTTTTACATTCTCTATGCAGGTCAAGGAAAAAAATGCCGTCTCCGAACTGGTAAATACAGTGGGGAAAGAGAATATACTTACAGCAAAGGAGGAATTGATACCATATATGAAAGATGCTTCCTATATAGAAGGTATAATGCCTCTTGCCCTATGCCTCCCAAAAAACACAGACCAGGTTTCAGATATTATGAGAATATGCAATAAATACAAAATCAATGTGACTGCAAGAAGTGGTGGTACTTCACTGACAGGCTCATCCACAGGTAGCTTTTCAGGGGTTATTCTCAGCACTATGAATTTAAACAGGATACTTGATATGGACATATCATCAAGATATATTGTATGTGAACCTGGAGTCAGGATAGACACTCTGAACAGTGAGCTCAGGAAATACAATTTCTTTTATCCACCTGATCCTGCAAGTTCCAGGGCATCCACCATAGGCGGTTCACTGTCCACCAACGCTGGAGGTTTACGGGCAGTGAGGTATGGTGCCACAAAGGAGTGGGTACTGGGCATGGAGGTAGTCCTCCCAACCGGTGATATTATAAGGACAGGGGAGTATACACTCAAACGCAGTGCTGGATATGATCTCACTGCATTAATGATAGGAAGTGAGGGGACACTTGGGATAATAACTAAGGCCATACTGAAGATAGAACCTTTGCCTGAAGCCACTGCAAGGATCATAGGTTTTTACAGTGATATAAAATCTGTGGGAAAATCCATGGATACCATAAAAAGCCAGGGGATTACACCCATAATGTCGGAATTCATGGATCTGGGTACCATAAATTCAATAAGGAAAGCCATGGGGCTTGAAATACCTGATTATACAAAATTTCTTCTTATGGTAGATGTTGACAGCCCTTCAGAGGCACTGGAGAAAAAGATTGGGGCAATCCAGAATATTATGAGTAAATTCTCCAGGGATGTGATAGTGGTCAGGGACCAGAAAAGGATGGATGAAATATATGCTGCCAGAAAGGGTGCATATTCTGCACTCCTGGAACAGAGGGAAAACAGCAGGCAGCTTGTAGTAATAGGTGATGTGATTGTGCCTTCCAGCCAGCTTGCCGATTCTCTTGAAGAGATAGAGGAATATGTCAAAAAAGATGGAATCAAGACAACACTTTTCGGGCATATAGGTGATGGAAACATACATGCCAATATGTTCATGGACAATACAGAGGAGGGAAGAAAAAAAATGGAGAAACTCCAGATGGACATTGCAAAGGTTGCCATAGAGCATAATGGGTCAGTTTCAGCGGAACACGGAATTGGAACCGAAAAAAACCTTCTTCTCTACGAAGAATATAGGGCAAGGAATTCACTATACTCCCTGGAAATCATGAAACTTATCAAGAAAGCTTTCGACCCTAATAATATACTCAACAGAGGTAAGATTTTCTATGAACCTGATTGAAGAGATAGAGAATATTACCGGTAAATGCATAAGTTGTGGATTCTGCGAGAGTGTGTGCCCCACTCTGAGTGCTGATGGATTCAACTCAGTCTTCGGAGCACGTGGAAGGGTTATTCTAGCTGATTTTGCCATAAAAAATAATCCGGATGAGCTTGAACTTGGTGATTCATTCTATTCCTGCCTTGACTGCTACGCATGCGTGAACGTGTGTCCGGCAGGTGTGAATGCTGGAGTTGTCAGCGAGCTGATGAGGGAACTGGTTGTTTCTGGTAAGGCTGGTAAGAAAAATCCTGTTGCAGAAATGATAAAAACAAGCATAATGAATTATGAAAATCCACTGGGGCTCAAGGAAGAAGCAGCTTCCTGGGCAGATGGCATCAAATTTGATGAGTGCAGCACACTTATGGTGACAGGCCAAATGTACCAGATGATGCCATATACAAGGCAGATCAACAGGATAAGAAAGTACATTGATGAGGATTTAGTGGAAAATGTGGCCTCTGCACTCAATAGCCATATATCGTTAATAAAGATATCAAGGCATTTCTATGACAGGGAACTTAAGATGAAGATGGAATCCGACCTTAGAAATATTGTATCACTGTTGCAGAAATCAGGTGTCAAATTCGGATACCTGGGTACTGAGGAGCCATATCCTGGAATGTTTCTCTACGATTTAGGATATATAGATGAATTCAGGGAATATGCAGAAAGGGTATATGCATTACTGGTGAAAAAAGGTGTAAAAAAAATTATTGCTATTGATCCCCATACATATGACATTTTTCAGAACATATATCCTAAATTCATAAAGAATTATAAGATAAAAATAGTTTATTATACAGATCTACTGGATTTGAAATACAGGAATTTCAATGGTAATATAACTGTCCAGGAACCGTGCCACATGGTATTGCACAACAACAGCTTCAGAGCCATTGACATATTGAATTCAGTTGCAGAAATAAGGTTGCCTGAGAGAAATGGCAAATCAACAATGTGCTGTGGAGGGCCGGATGAACTTCTTTTCCCTGATATTTCAGGCAAGGTCTCCATGCAGAGATATGCTGATCTGAAAAAGAAATCCGACAACATCGTCACAATATGCCCATTATGCTACAATAGTCTTGCTTATGACAAAAATGTCTGGGATTTTTCAGAATTTATGGGAAAACTTGTTCAGAATAAATGATGTTTTTGAATATTTAAACTCAGAAATTGTATATTTAATTACTCTCCCTCATTTTGTTATATACTGATTTCGAAAAACCTTTATATGGAAGTGTTATACAAAATGAAAGTGGTAAAATGCAAGTTGTAAAGATCGGTGGATCAATATTGAAAAATAAGGAAGATTTACTCCTTATAAAACAAAAATTGATGGACTGCCATAGTTGCATTATTGTTACATCCGCTCTGAAGAATGTAACGAATATGTTAATAAATGCCTATGAGACAAAAAACACAGGGATTATTGATAATATTTACAACATGCATATTAACACAATAAATGTTAACCCAGAAACTGCTAAAATCCTCATGAAATACAGAGATAAATTGAGGGACCTCGTCCTGAGGGAACATTCTTTGTCTTTGCGGGATAATATAATATCATATGGGGAGAGAATGGCAACTGTCCTGCTGTATAATTTCTTTAAGGACAATGGATTCAATGCCTCTTATATAATAGATCCATTGCTGGTTACGGATGATGTTTTCAGCAATTCTAACTGCATTATGGATAAAACGGCTAAGAAGATTATGAATACTGTTTTAGGTGATTTTACCATAGTACCAGGATTTTATGGTGCCACAGAAGATGGGCAGATTACAACCGTAGGCCGTGGTGGCAGTGATTATACTGCCATGGTATTTGCATCGGTGCTCAATTGTGATGTAAGGATAATAACCGATGTTCCGGGAATAATGACTTCCGATCCAAGGGTATTCGAAAATTCCAGAACTCTTCCAGAGGTTTCCATGAGTGAAGTTCTTAAAATGTCCCATTTCGGCGTAAAAAATTTTAATTACAAAACCTTTGTTCCCGTACTTGGAATGGATATAAACATAACTGTGGAATCACTATATGAGGAAGGCATAACGAGAATAACCAAAAAACCAGTGAACAGCGTCAAATGCGTGGCACTCACTGGCTATGGCAATGACAGCGGTAAAAACATGCTGGTCTTTATAGGGCATGGGCTCTCTGATCCAGATATAAGCGGTAATATAATTTCTGCAATAGGTCAGGAACATCTGTACCACATGGATGGCCTTTCACTGTCACTCCTTGTTGATGATGACCTGATAAACAACAAAAGATGCTTCCAGGAGGCACCTCTATGGATAAAATAAGGGTTTCGCTTCTGGGATCTACTGGCATGGTAGGCCAGAAAATGATAAGGCTTCTGGAGAATCATCCATACATTGAACTGGTTAAGCTGAGTGCATCTGATTCAAGAATAGGAAAAAAATATTCAGAAACAGTTAGCTGGATAGAGCAGGGTGGCATACCGGAAAAATTCCGTGATATGAGGCTTGTATCTTCATCTCCTGAGGATAATAGGGATGTGGACTACGTACTTTCTGCCCTTCCACCTGAGGCTGCGGAATCTGCGGAAATTCAACTGGTAAAAAATGGAATAAATGTCATATCAAATGCCTCGCCATACCGCCTTTCAAAGGATATACCACTTATAAATCCTGAACTTAATTTTGAACATCTAAGAATACTTGAAGGAAAGGACACAAAATTTGTTAAAAACCCAAATTGCACATCTGCCATAATGGCCATGCCAATAGGCGAGATACTTGGACTTGACTATGAACGGATTTTTCTGGTTTCAATGCAGGCAATTAGCGGTGCTGGATTTACTGGACTGCCCTATATGTCCATTGATGATAATATAATACCATATATCCATGGAGAGGAAGAAAAGATACCTGCAGAGATATCAAAGATGTATGGCATGGCAGAAAATGGAGAAATAAATAGCAGAAAAATCAGGATGTCTGTAACATCGGTAAGGGTTCCTGTTAAGGTAGGGCACATGGGTATACTGAATGTGGAGTTGAAAAGCAGACCGGATATTGAAAACCTGATTGCAAGAATCAAAAATTTTTCACCACTCCGTGGATTCACTGGACTGTACAATGCACCGAAACATCCCATAGTTGTACATGACGAAGAGGACAGGCCTCAGAATGCCATAGACACATACAATGGCATGGAAGTCCATATAGGCAGAATTTCCTATAATGACGGGAACCTGAGAATGGTAATCCTTGGAAACAATCTTGTAAGGGGAGCTGCAGGAATTACCATACTTACCCTTGAAACTATGAAGCAGATGAATTTAATTTGATTTTATATAATTTATAACAGACATAATATTCCCACCTAAAGTTATTTTAGATATTTTTGAAAGTGCCTTGCTGTCACTGTTGAAAGCTATAAAGTTGTTCACAGCCCTGTACATCGAGTAATCCGATTCCGAATCACCAACGGCAATGCATTCCTCCGGTGAAACATTATATTTTTCCATTACTTTTTTCATGACTGTGTCCTTTTTTAAAGGATTAACCTGAACTTCTCCATCAGGGATAATCTTGCCTGTGCTGTCTAAAAAAATCCCATTGGCATATGCTTCATCGATGCCAAAATCTTTCACCAGCCTTTCTGCAAGCCATAAAATACCACCGGAAACGATTACGGACATAATACCCTTTCTTTTCAGGTATGATATGGCATTTTCAAGCCCGGGCATTGGTTCTATTTCATCCAGTATTTTTTTGATATCATCGTATCTTATTCCTGGATATTTCTCTATCCATGCCCTGATATCCCTGATAAAAAAATCCTCATATGACAGTTTTCCGTCCATATACTTAAGAAAGTTCTCCCTGTTATTTATTCCCAGTCTATTGTTGACATAGAACCAGCTGCTTTTCTCCGCAGTAAGAACACCATCCATATCAAAGAAAATTATTTTTATCATTTCAGTAAGTCCTGGAAAAGGAAGATATTTTCCCCGGCTTTCCACATACAATGCATGGCCCTGTTAAATCAATATTTCTTATTGCCCCAAGTGCAACCTTTTCAGATATTTTTTCTATTTTGTCAGAACATTCCCTTGCCCCGCACCAGTATGCCATTATCATTTTATCTTCATTTATTTTTTCCATACTGTCAATAAAAAGTGTGTTGGCTTTATAAAATTCAGAGGCCTTAGCCTGAATGTCAGAATTAACTTCCTGGAGGTATTCATACATATCTCTGATATCCTCTAATTCTGCTCTTATCTTTTTCTTCCTTGTCCTTAATGATATGGTCACAGTTTTTTCTGCAACTTCCCTTTTTCCTATTTCAATTCTTACAGGAACTCCCTTCATTTCCCAGTCATTGAATTTATATCCTGGTGTATAATCGCTCCTATCGACCTTACACCTTATTCCTATTTCCCTTAATTTTGACTGTATATTGTCTGAATATTCCAGAATTTCATCATAATTATCTCCAGGTATGGGAACTATTATTACCTGTACAGGCGCAAGTTTATATGGCAATACCAGACCCCTGTCGTCACCGTGGATTCCTATTACTGCAGCCATCAGGCGTTCACTGAGGCCGAATGTGGTCTGTGAAACATAGTTCATATCACCCTTCTCATCCAGATATTTGATCCCATAATTCTTTGCAAAATTTTCACCGTACTCATGTATTGTACCGATCTGCAGGGAACGATATCCGGGCATTGGTGTATCAAATGCCACTGAATACATAGCTCCGGGAAATTTGTCCCAGTCAGGCCTTATGTCCATGGAAAAATTAATACACAGATCATTTGAAAGCCTTTCCATTATTTTTAAATAATCATCCATCTGCCTTTCAGCATCATCAAAATCCCTGTGTGCCGTATGAGCCTCATAAAAGTGGATTTCCCTGACCCGTATGAATGATCTGGTATGCTTTGTTTCGTAACGGTACACATTCACTATCTGGAATATCCTGAATGGAAGGTCCGTATGTGACCTTATCCATAAAGGAAACATGGTATACATTGCCGCCTCGCTTGTTGGCCTAAGTGCCAGATCTATGTCCAGTGGAGTTGTGCCACCTTTGGTAACCCAGTATATTTCATTTTCAAAGCCCTTTACATGCTCAAATTCCACTTCGAGCTGTTCTCTTGATATTAATACAGGAAAACTTACCTCTTCTATTCCACTGTCACCGGAATATTCTCTCAGAAGCGAATCTATTGAATGCATTATTTTAAGCCCGTAGGGCAGCCAGACATTCATTCCTTTGATATTATAACGTTTGTCGCTTAATTTTGCAATGTCTATAATTTCGTTGTACCATTCACTGAAATTAGTTTTATTATTTTCCATCTGACATTTATCTTTAACCATTATATATTATTTTTTAACCTGGGTCTCTGTCAGGAGATAAGTATTTATCCATGCATATATGTATAAAATTATAAGTCCTACCGTGAATGCTACTATGGAATAAACAAAAATCTCCAGTTTTGTAACGCTGTATATCATATAATCTGAAAAGGTTGAAATCCCAGTGGGAAAAACATATGCCCAGACTGCCATGGATTGCCTTTGCCGGATGTGTGTGATTGCTACTGCCCCTGAAACAAGAAACAGGAACAGGTCAAACCCCCATAACATGACTGATGTGTTTACTGCAAAATTTAGAGGAACATAGAATATGCCTATGTAATTAAACTGCGGCATAAACATGATATTTATTATGAGCATACTTAAGGCACCCACAGGAATCATTGCTGTCGGGGCAGTTTGAAGATAATTTTGCCTGTCGCTTATATGTGATATATAGGCTGATATTCCCACAAAGAGAAACTGGAAAAAGGAAATGCCAAAGGCAATCATTACCATAAAATAAACTGTACGGAGTATACTGAGGCTGTAATACTTAGACATTGGTGGAGTCAACATGACAGAAGATAATATTATGTTCGCGCTCATGACTATGGAGGGGACAAGGATGGCATATGTTACTCTGCCGAAACTATATTTATTGGTATATAGATTATAATTTAGGACTATGTTGATCAAAATTACTACAGTGTAAAAAAACAGGAAAAGGTAATAGAAAAGATATGCCACAGATCCATTTAATCCTACATATGAAGTATAGAAGAATGCAAAGGCATAATAAAGCACTCCAAGGAATGCAATAAAGCTAAATTTTGTAATATCTTTATAATCTTCCATTATGAGATTTTTATTCTTTATATACCGGAAAACCCATGAAACGAATACAAATGCAAAAAATATTAGAACTATGAAATATATTATTTTTCCAACTTCAAACAGAAACTTGCTGTGAAATACCAGGTAAATTATAAAGAAAGCCAGAGAAATAGATAATGTACCCAGCACCACGGGAAACCAGCCCGAATCCAATCCCTTATATGCCATTGACAAGGTTATAACCATATTATTAATAATTTAATCTGTTACTGTGTGTTTTTTGCCCCCGTTTTCCAGAAACACTGTATATATAATATCTGCTGCGATAATGAAAAAAATATTTTATTAGTAAAGGTTTTTATAGGATAATTCTTTTATATTTTTATGAGAATAGCAGGGTTTATTTCCGATCAGTTGACAGAGAATCCAGTAAAGGTAAATTACACATGGTATGACAAATCCAGCGGAATAGTGCAGTGGAATTTTGAAAATATGGGAAGCACTACCAGGTCGTTTATACTCTTAAGAGGCATAGAGGAAAATCACAAGGTTTCAGAGATATATGCATTCGGTAACGCATTCTATCCACTATATTATAAGAATTTTAATGTTGATTTTGTAACAAAACCAGAGGCACTGGTAAATGTTTCCGCAAAGGCCAATAACGCTCCTCTTGCAGTAATTGAAAATTCCGATTCTACATTGCTTGTTGCTTTTCTTTACACCCTATCAGGAGGGAGTAGATATTCCGTACTGGAAGGTGGCTGGAAGGGAATAGAGCCAGGAGGAATAAAAATTGTGCTGGCAAAATATGCCATGACAGACAACTTCAGCATAAAATATGATGAGAAACAATGCACCCTGTATAATGAAGAGTCTAAAACGGATTATGGATGCCCTGAAAACCCCTTTACAGTAAGGAGCGCATTAATGAAGATAAATAACAGCATAAAGCCACTATTCAATGACAGAATATCAGTAATTAATGATGGAAAAGACGGTCAAATGCTTTAGTACTTGCTATAATCATGAAAATGAAATGGGTATTATGAAGCGTTGCAGTGCCTGCTTGATCAATATCTTTATAGCGCATATACAAAAATCACTTTTACTGGATAGCCTATTAGGTCAAAAACACACCTATGCATGGTATTTTAACTCATAAATTAACAATAAAAATATATGCAACAATTGCCGGTATCGAATTTAGGAAAGGAATAATCTGTTTCAGTTTTTTAACTTCCTCCTGGCTATATTTTTGTCGAAATCCTGGTAGAAATCGTAGTTTATGACTTCATACTGCTCCTTTCTGGTCATCATGTTGTTTATAATTCCTTCCTGTGTGCCCTGAACCTTTAATGCTTCCAGTGCATCGTCCATGGCCTTGGCTGCTATTCTAAATAGAGTTACCGGAAATATAACAAAGCGGTATCCCATTTCCTGAAATTCTGAGGCCTTTATAAATGGAGTTTTTCCGAATTCTGTCATATTTGCCAGCAGTGGAAAATCAGTATTCTCCACAAAATACCTGAATTCCTCACGGTCTGTAAGTGCCTCTGGGAATACAATGTCTGCACCCTCCTTAACGTATGTTTTTGCCCTTTCCAGTGCATCATCCATTCCGGTGACTGCCCTTGCATCGGTCCTTGCAATTATCAAGGAATCTTTTCTTGCGGCACTGGCAGCCCGGATCTTTTCTACCATATTGTCCTTCGACACTACTTCCTTCCCATTGAGGTGCCCACATCTCTTGGGTGAAACCTGGTCCTCTATCTGTATTGCCGATGCACCGGCTTCTTCGAGAAGTTTTACTGTTCTGTATACGCTCAATGTTTCTCCGAAGCCCGTGTCTGCGTCAACTATTATTGGTATATCAGTAATTTCATGAATGCTTCTTACCATGCCTGCAAGTTCTGTGAGCGTAATTACCCCCAGATCAGGAAGGCCCATGGAAGCTGTTAAACCTCCACCGGAGAGATATACTGCCTTGAAGCCCTTTCTCCCTGCAAGTAATGCGGAAAAAGGATTGTAAACACCGGGAACAGATAAAAATTTATTATTAAGAAGATCAGACAAGTTCGACCACCTCTCTGTCCTCCATTGTCCACATATCCTCCAGTGTGTCAGTAATTCCTGTTAACCTTACAAACTTTGATTCTATCTCCCGGTCTGTCATGGGATTCCTGTAATGCCCTTTTGGAATTTCAATCTCGCTTTCTAATGTTTTTCCCCTGCACTTTACCTCCAGCCTGATGGGAAGTTTTTCCGGATACTGTGCTGTGTACTCCTTAAGTTCGGTTATATGTATCTTATCCATTAATGCAATAATCTGTTTGTTTCTTATATCGTTGTAGTTATTTACCCAGAAATCCTTATTTACTAATGTCGAGGCTATAATGAATGGAAGGCTGTGGTCAGCTGTTTCCTTGTTGGTGGGATGCCATTTTTCCTTATCTGCAAGTATGGAAACGC
>NZ_KI542795.1:0-5928 GCF_000496155.1 Ferroplasma sp. Type II | reverse complement strand
TTTCTGGAGCTTTTCAATTCCTTTGGAGGGGCAACCGTTGGAATATTCCCTGCTGAAGTTACAATTACACGGTTCAGGGGAACATCATATGGATTTTCTTCCATGATGGGCAAGATAGGCGCTGTTATGGGTGTAATAGCCATGGCCTTGCTAATACATGGAAAAAATTACTTCGATGCCTATACATTTCTTGCCGTTATAATGGTTATTGCCATATTACTGACCTTATTGCTTCCTGAAACAAAAAATATAAAATTAGAATAAAAAATATTATTTGCTGAAATAAGGGCTCTTGAATTTAGGTCCTTTTTTTATAATTTCTCTGGATGATTCATAACCCGCATCAGCATGCCTTATGACTCCTATTCCCGGGTCTGCATTCAGTACACGTTTTATTCTCCCGGCAGCATCTTCTGTTCCATCAGCAACTATAACAAAACCAGCATGTATGGCATTGCCTATTCCTGTTCCACCTCCATGGTGGACGGACACCCAGGAGGCACCGGAAACAGCGTTGAGCAGTGCATTGAGTATGGGCCAGTCTGCTATTGCATCGCTTCCGTCTTTCATGGCTTCTGTTTCTCTGTATGGAGATGCCACTGATCCAGTATCATGGTGGTCTCTGCCTATGGCAACAGGCGCCTCAAGTTCTCCATTCCGTACCATGTCATTTATCATCAGCCCTATTTTTTCCCTTTCTCCATAGGATGCGTAGCATATCCTTGCTGGCAGTCCCTGGAAATGTACGTATTCTCCTGCCAGTTTTATCCAGTCCGTAAGATGCTTATCATCTATATTTTTCAGTATGGCATCATCAATTTTCCTTATATCCTCCGGATTACCAGAAAGTGCCAGCCACCTGAATGGCCCTGAACCAATGGCAAATAAATCCCTTATGTATGCGGGCACATATCCCAGAATATCAAAGGCATTTTCCAGTCCACCTTCCTTTGCCCTTGTTCTTATATCATTTCCATAATCGAAGACTGAAGCACCCCTGGACTGAAAATAAAGCATAGATTTTACCTGCTTTACTATTGTTTCATAAACCTTCTTCTTGAATTCATTGGGATTTTCTTCCCTGAACCTCTGGAAATTATCTATAGTGTAGCCCTCAGGGACATATCCAAGGTTTATATCATGGGCAGCTGTCTGATCTGAAACAATATCAGGGATTATGCCCTTATCCTGCAATTCCTGATAAACCGTTGCCGCGTTTCCAAGAACAGCAATGGATGTGGGCTTTCCGGATTTAATTGCCTCATCCTTGATTTTAAGCGCCTCATCAATATTTTTGGTGTATGTATCCAGATACTTGTCCCTGAGCCTTCTATTTATTTTCTCCATATCCACTTCAACAATAATGCTGGTACAACCGTTCATTTTGGCTGCCAGTGGCTGTGCACCGCCCATTTCTCCCAGACCTGCGGAGAGAAACCATTTTCCATTCAGATTGTCTCTGTGGTAAACCTTCCTTGCAAGGGCATACAGTGTTTCATATGTTCCCTGGAGTACACCCTGAGTTCCTATGTAAACCCAGGATCCAGCAGTCATCTGGCCGAACATAGTCAATCCTCTTGCCTCGAGATCCCAGAATATATCATCGGTTGCCCAGTGTGGAACTATCTGTGCATTAACTATAAGAACTCTAGGTGCTTCCTTTGTGGTTCTGAATATTCCCACGGGCTTCCCGGACTGGACAAGCAAAGTCTCATCATTTTCAAGTGATTTCAGTGATTCTATAATCTTGTCATAGGCTTCCCAGTTTCTTGCTGCCTTTCCCTTTCCACCATATACTATAAGATTTGCTGGATCCTTGGCAACCATTGGATCGAGGTTATTCATTATCAGTCTGAGTGCCCCTTCCTGGGACCATCCCTTTGTGTTCAGTTTATTGCCATGCGGTGCATGGATTTCCTTATGTTCCATATTAAAATAAAACTATTAAAATATTTAAATCTTATTTTATGCCGCAGATTAAATTATAGTTACTGGCATAGAAATACTGCTTGTGCACTTATTGAAGAATTCAGTGAACATATTCCCGGGAATCGATTTCTATGATCCTATTGTGGTCGCACCTGTCCTGTAAAATTTTATATTTATCATTATAATATTACCACTGGTACTATATTATTTATTGCTAAATTATTTATTAATATTGTTACCGATATATATATATTCATACGTTTATATCATTATGAATAAAAGGAAAGTAATAATAGGTGTGTTAATGGCGCAATATTTGTAATGGTGGCTTTTGTTCCTGTGGCGGAATTACATAGTAATCAACTCAATTCAGCTAAAGCAATGGAAATAAGCAATGCAAACAAACATAACACACAATATAATATACATAGCTCATTAATATCGATGGCAGAATCGTTTAATTTAAAGCAAATAAGTCTATCATCAAAAACATTAATGGTTGATCATAAATCCATTTCAATCGATTTCTCAAAATATAGTGGAATAAATAAAAATATGTACGCCATTTCAACGACAATTTACATAAATGGGCACATATATTCATCCCTGTTTACTTTAATTAACGTTAGAAATAGTAATACGGAAGCAACAATTTACCCTCTTTTATCTACTACTCTATCATCACCATACCATTTTAATATAGATCAGGCAATGAATGCGCACACTAATCCACTCTCAAGAAATCCTGATGGTTTTTCCCATGGATGGCTTGGAATTGCTATATTATTTAATCAACAACAGACTATTGAACTCGCAACAGATCTGGGGGCGGGGGCAGCAATAGCAGGATTCGTAGCGACTGTGGCTGGCCTCACTGGTGTTGGTCTTTTTGCTACTCTAATAGCAGCTGCAGTAACTCTACTTCTCGCCCTGGGAGCTTTCTATATATTAAATATGGACGCAGCAGGTAATTTTCAGGGTATAAATATCGATGTAACGTGGGGAGGACTTGGCAGTATTCATGCACCTGAACACAATGTTCCATGGGGGTATTGATGAATAATAAGAATAAGATAAGTAAACCCGAATTTTTATTATTATTAATGGGGCTAATATTCATTGTATATAATGACATTGCACTGACCCTATCTACTAGTAAAATAGTTTCCCTGCCGAGTTTATTTAATTTAAATACTCTAAGTGGCTCCATATTATCTCAGATTACACTAGGGGCATATCTGTTATATGCTTTTTATTTAATTTGGAAAATAAATAAAAAGCATAAAAGGGAATTTCCATAAACCCACGTTTCCAGCAGATGTCAAAATCTGTTTAATTTTTAATTTTTAGCATGGATTGAAATAAATCATCAGAGTCCTGTTGCTTTTCACGCTGAAATTCAGCAAAGACTCATTTTCCATGATCTCTGCAATCTCTATCCTTGTCCTGAAGGTTTCACTGTGTCCACTCTGGGATGATTGACTCATCAATGACAAGGATGACTGGCTGATATCCAATCTCCTCTTGAGAAGGGATACCCAGGGGACCATGATTGATGTTTTGTATAGTTCTGTGCATGGCGTTTTGATAAGATTCAGAGACCAGATCACTGAGGGACACAATGCTCTTTCCCTTCCTATTCTGGATTATTACAGATACATATTCCCTTAAGCGCTTTGTCATGTGTGTTTTCATGCTCCTGATAATTTCTTGATAAAATGTTGAATGCATCGGTGTAGGAAGCTACATTATTCATCAGTTGTATTTCCATGGAATCTTATCACCTAACAACAATAGACAATAGACAAAAGCCTAAAAATATTTTTATTGAAATGTCAGGATGCAAAATACTGACTGATAATAAATATAAGTAATATCAAATGAAAGAACAGACACTTTCGCATATTTTTGTATACCAAGACAAAAAAGTTCAACAACAGGTGAAAAATTCCCTCTGCACCAGCATAAATAGGGCACTCTAAATATAATGCACGGTTGTGTCCATTTTGATTCAGTAACTATGCCAGCTGAAAAATTTCTTAAACTGAATGAATATTCTTGGATAAAATTTATTATCTTATATAAGATAAGTATGCAATGCCTATATATGAAAGCGACGAGCATGAATTCCTTAATGCGAAAGCCAAGAAAATTGAAAATAATGTTTATGTAAAAGGACTGCTGTTTCTTACAGATAAAAGAATTATATTTGAAAAGAAAGGTCTGCGGTCTGTTTTCAGAGCATCCCCTGCTGTTATGGATCTCAACCTTTTTCTTTATAATGTGGAGAATGCAAATTTTGCTGTTCCGGCATTCAGGCTATTCACCAAGCAGGTGCTTAGCATAGAATATTATGATGATTCCAAAAAACTTGCCAGAGTAGATTTTGCAGTAAAAAAATCAAAAATGTGGGTTGACCAGATTACACGTCTTGCAACAATATCAAAGAAAGATGTATCAACGAAAAAAGAAAGAGAAGCATTAGAAAACAGAAAACATGAAATAGACATGGCAAAGGCAAAGGCTCCAAGGGCAAATATCGGAATGGCCGTTTTTGGAAACGAAAAGAACAAGAATCCATATGAGAATATAAGGGAAAATATGGCAGAAGACAATAATGAAAACCTTCCAGATACTGCATTCCGGTGTCCTCACTGTGGCTACCCAGTTACCGAGGAGATGACTTACTGCCCCAACTGTGGATATAAACTAAGACAAAAGTAGGATTATAACATTATAATTTAATAAAATTAATTATTTTCATATATATCTATTTCAATTCATGGGAATTGCCATAATTGTGTGGTGCTTCGTGAGTCGGTAGTGTTATTTCCTCAAGATTGCCATGTATGTAAGATTCCATTGCCTCATCTTCGTTCAAGTTATTGTTATAGTATATTTTTATCTTATTTTTGAGAAAACGTACTCCTGGCTCCCCTATTTCTGCAACTATTATTGCATCTACATTTTTCCCCAGGACCGATTTGAGCATATGTATGCCCCTTGCCGAAGTTGCTTTTAGAGCTGGATTTTCATAACGGTCTATAAGTTTGTATTTTGTGTTTTCTATTTCAAATATATGCACTTCCGCTCCTTCCCCGGGTCCGCTAATATTGCTCCCATTTACAGGTATTCCAACTTTTACTGCCATATAAGTATATGCCGGATTAGCATTTAAGCAGTTCTTTTTTTGCTATAGCCTGCAGATACAAAAAATTTAATTCAAATAATATTATTTATCATGCATGAATGAATCGTACAATGAATTTCTGTCAACATGGGAATCACAGCAAAACGCACTCATCGAGATGAGAGAACAACGATTTTCTTTTATGATGAATGTAATTGAAAATTCGCATTCAAAGGTAGATAACATACTTGATGTGGGGTGTGGACCAGGGTCATTTACCATACGGCTTGCTGAGAAATTTCCACAAGCAAGGATATACTCAATAGATTACGATCCTGTACTCTTAAGAATAGGGAAGAATAATGTGTCCAAATATGCTTCAAGGGTGAGAATACTTGAGTATGACCTGAAGGGAAATGAATGGATCCACGCACTAGACGATGAGAAATTTGATGCCATAGTTTCTACTACTGCATTGCACTGGATCCCAAAGTCTAATTTGATATCGCTGTATGAAAATTTCTATAATATTCTTAAAAGTGGAGGAATATTTATGGATGGAGACCATTTCAGGAGCAATAATGATTCGGAATATATCCAGAATCTATATTCAAAAATAAGAGATAAAATATCAGGAGATAATCTTTCCAGAGAAGAGGCAATGAACTGGGACCAATGGTGGAAATATATTGCAGATAAGGGTGTTTTCTCTGAGGAACTGATGGAAAGGTCAAGGCGTTATACCTCTGGATCACACGATCAGAAAATTACCTTAGAAGACCATATTGACATTTTGAACAGATGTGGATTTGATTCTGTTGGTATAATATGGCAATATCTTGATAACAGAGTACTTTCTCCAGGAAATA
>NZ_KI542794.1:2735-4258 GCF_000496155.1 Ferroplasma sp. Type II | reverse complement strand
GCAGAGTGTCTAGTTTTACCCGATTGTCTTGCAGCTTGCTTTGATTTTTTAACGTTGCCTGCTTGTCTTATATGCTTTAGTCTTGATGTTCTTGCGTGTGCCTATTGTATTTATAAAGCAGGAGAGTGCACTGAGGATGCGTATAATGTAATTCAATGTTGCACTGGGGCTTAATAAGATTGAGAAAAGGGAAGTAAATATGCGATATGAGAACATCTTTAAGTCCCTTCTTTTTTATATTGTTGGTTTAGCCCTTCTATATGTGTCAATATTTCTATCTTACAACCTAAAGTTTAATGGAAATTTCATATCGGCATTGCCAATAGTTTTGCCATTGGTTTTTTCCATAGCCTCTATTGGTGTGGCAGTTATTTTTATAATGGAAAAAGACTCCCCTTGGTTTTTCAGAACTGGCATGATGAGTTTAGTTGGTGGAATCACTTTATTTTCGTTCGGTATTCTAGCATTTTACTTGGGAGTAAAATCCTTAGTATGGGCAGGTTCATTTGTAATTGGTATAATGTTAATTTTCGCTGCGATGGTTAGATTATTCATTCAGGGTGGTTTAAGTGCTTACAGAAAAGCAAAGAATTAGGGCAGTATTTCTTTTAGTTCTTGGAGGCATATTCCTTATCTCAGGTATTGCAGATTTATCCTCATTATTTATCGTTCATAACAGTGAGTCTTTTGGAACGGTAATTGCATCGTTCTCCATTCTTGCGGGAATATATTTCCTTCTAGATGCATACTTGGTCAAAAGGAACAAACGACCAAAAGACTAAGAGAGCACTTATGAATCGTTACAAATATCATATCATTCTTGTGATCACCGTATCATTTGTTGTTTTGATAATCAATATTATGGCATTCATGTCAAAGAACGTCTCTGACTCTCTCTACTTTTTCGACATGGCCTATGTAGTTGGAAACAGTGCTCATTTTGTTGCACTGTCCATTTCATCAAGTGGTATTAGCGCTGAGGATGAAAAGAGGTCAACTTGATTTTGATTGCTGATCACAATGAAATCTTTGCATGTTTCTCAGCGTAAAAACTATAATGAAAATGCCGTTTTAACAAGCAAGTTGGAGATACCGGAAGAGCTTAGAGATAAGATACTCAAGTGGAGTGATTTTATAGATTATTGGAGCGTTGACTGGAATTACAGGGATGATACTTTTCACAACGAGTGGCAGGAATTCAGGACTAAGAAAAAGAAGACTTTACAGTTGCAATCTATTGAACACCATTATGAAAAGCCCGGGAATTACAAAGTAATGGTAAAGGTCATAGATGTGTTTGGAAATGATACAACAACAATTAAAGAGGTAACTGTGGCATGAACCCATTCGAAGAACCAGAAACAAGGGTGCAAACAACTGCACCTCTAGTGGAGGCGTTACGAAACGAAGTCAGAAACTGGAGAGAATCTGGTTACAACAAAGCCTCTGAAACCACTAGGCGACTGTTACAATACTGGTTCGAAGATGAGCACGAGATCGATGATGAAAAATTCAAGTATTAT
>NZ_KI542794.1:0-2123 GCF_000496155.1 Ferroplasma sp. Type II | reverse complement strand
ATTGTGGGCAGAAACATCGGACGCCATAAGATATTATGATCAAATCATGGAGGAGATTAAGTCCCTCAGCAGCCTGGGCATAATCAATGATGAAGCGCACCACGTATGGGACAAAGATATTATCTGGAATCAATTCATTTTGACCTGCAACGAACTTCTCAAGAAGAAGAGCAAAGGATTGTCATTTCAATTAGACTTTACAGCCACACCGAAAAGGCAGGATTCTGGAAGCGTATTCGAATGGGTGATTACCGATTTTCCTTTGGCAGATGCCATAAGATGTGGAATCGTAAAGTCACCAATTATAGGTGAGGTAGAGAATCCTCGTGAGACACCTTCAGACAGAGCAGACGTGATTTATAGGGATTATATTGAAGCTGGATGTCAGAAGGTGGTCTTATTACAATAACGTCATGGAAAAGGTTGAGAAAGCACCCGATAATATTTTTCATGGCAACTAAGACTTCCGAAGCAGAAGACATTAACAACTATTTGCAGACTAAAAACGAATTTAAAGGGAAAACGCTGATTATTCATACCAACCTCAAAGGTGAAGTTAGCGACAAAGAATGGCAAAAGCTTAAACAGGAGACAAGAGAGATAGATAAATCACACAAGTACAGGGCTATCGTGAGTGTCCTGATGCTCAGGGAAGGCTGGGATGTCAAGAACGTTTGTGTTATAGTCGGTTTAAGACCGTTTACTTCTAAAGCAGAGATTCTGCCAGAACAGGCGCTCGGACGTGGTCTCAGACTGATGTTCGGCCCAGAATCAGGATACGAAGAGACGGTTGACGTTTTCGGCACGAAAGCTTTTGTGGATTACATAGACGAGGAGATGAAAAAGCAGGGAGTCGACATAAAGAGATACAAAGAAAGGAACCTGCCGACCGTTACCAATATTTTTCCTGATGCGTTAAGGAAATCGGAATTAAACTTCCAGATACCGGTTTTATCTCCAAAATATAAGAGAGAAAATAGATCGTTCAATGAAATTGATATTTCCACCCTCCCGCAGGGAAAATTCGACTTGGATTTAGAAACATATACTAACATTAAGTCGGCAGTAGGAAGAGACGCGTTAACAGAGAAAGAGAGATGGCGAGACCGATGGGAACAGCCAATACCAGAAAATTATCCATCAGTTATCTCTTATTTGGCAAACATCATTCTCAGGGCATGCAAAATTCCATCCCGAAACAGTGAACTTGTAGGAAAACTAGATTCGTATATTACTAATAGCATTTTTACAACGGCTTTAACTCAAGAAATAAAAGATGATTATAGGTTTCTTCAAGCTCTGAGTGAGCCGAAGGTGGTTGATTTTCTTACCGAGCTTTTTGTAAAGGTAATAAATAAGCTGACTATCCTTTCTACTGAAGTACGGCTTCAGTCGGAACCAAGAGAAGTTAAAGACATCAGACCTTCACTTACAAGAAAGAAAACCTACACACCCAAGAAATGCATTCTCAATCTGGTGCCAGTTGCCAATGATTTTGAATTCGACTTTTGTAAATTTCTTGACAATGATGCTTCAGATGTCAGAAAATACATAAAGAATGATAATAACTTGAATTTCTACCTGGAGTACGTGAACGAGAAAAAGGGGCTGTCTTACTATCTGCCAGATTTTGTTGTTATTTGTGACTCAGAGAATTATATCATAGAGACCAAAGGCGAAGAGTCTGTTGAAGTGAAGAACAAAGATAAAAGAGCTAGAGAATGGTGTATAGATTCAACTAAACTGACCGGCGTTAAATGGACATATCTCAAGGTTCCTGAGACCGTCTTCAAAAACAATCGTGAAGTCAAGACCCTCAAGAAATTAAAAGAGATCATCAGGTCATACGAGAGCGTCGAAAAGATTTAAGAAGAGGACTTAGAATGACAGGATTTTCAAGGGAAAAAGGTTGGTTTTCATGAGCTATACTGTGGAATCGACGGAAGCATTCGAGAAGGAGTTTTCCAGGAACCACAAGGACAAGAAGGAGTGGCTTCTTCGTATGACCGAAAGACTGGAACAGGGGCCACAGTCGGGAAAACCGCTAAGAGGAAAGCTTCATGGATTATGGCAACTGAGAATAGGCCCTTTCAGAGTCTGGTATGAGATAAACGAGGAACAAA
>NZ_KI542793.1:3237-4287 GCF_000496155.1 Ferroplasma sp. Type II | reverse complement strand
TTATGTAAGTCGTACCTTCTTCTCCGATGAAGCTGAAATACTGGTGTCTGGCCTTGCTCAGCTTGCTCTTGACCATAACAGTAGCGGGAATCTTGTCAAACTGTATTTCATCTGACAGCTTCAGTTCCTTGAGGTCACCAAGCCTGAGGCCGTCCGTGCCTTCATAGTCGCCAAGAGATTCCGGCCGTAGCCCGGAGAATGCCATGATTGCTATGGCTACCCTGCCTCTTGAGGTAGCCTTCCTCAGTATCCTTGCCAGTTCCTCCTTGCTCGGAACTCTCTCGTTAACGATTGTGGGTGTTTCGTTTTCCCCGGATATGTTAACGGTTAACTGCAAACGGATATCGTTAAACTTCAGCCATGATAAAATGACCTTCTTGAACCTTGCAATGTATGATCCTGCCTTGCCCTCCTTCTCAAGCTTCCTGACAAAGTCCGTGAATTCATACCTGAAATCCTTTTCATTAGCTCTGGCTTTCTTCAGGATTTCCTTTGGTGTTATATTGGTAAGCTCGCAGTAATGTCCTAAATTCCTCAAAGCTACTGTTGCCGTTAAGACAGATTTCGCTTTCAGGTTCTCAAACCATCTTCGTACATCATCGTCCAGAAGCAGTTCTCTATACTTCGGTTGCATGGTCATGAGAACATAACGAATAGTGGCATAAAAGGTATTCGATTAATAGATTAAATGGACCGGTCGGGATTTGAACCCGAGCCCTCTTGCTTGCGAAGCAAGCGATCTACCGCTGATCTACCGGCCCTAGTTGATCTCACTGCCGATATATGACAATTTGGCCAGAAGTGCATCCATCTGTATATTGTCTGTGCCCCCTTCAACTATCCTGAACTCAGCCTCGGCCAGTGCCATTATGATTTCAAGCTTCTGCTTATATGCAATCTGCTCGCTTCTTATGGATGAGTGCATACCTTTTATTATATCTATTCCTGATAAACCATATTCTATGAGCATCTTGTCAAGATAGTTCCTGGCATCGTTGAAATTGCCCTCTATGGCCATATTAATAAGATTCTTATACTCATCCCTGTTAA
>NZ_KI542793.1:0-2571 GCF_000496155.1 Ferroplasma sp. Type II | reverse complement strand
CAATGTAACTATGGCTAAATGATGACTGAATTAACATTGTACCATATGAAATAATTTTTAAAACAAAAGGCAATGACATGCCATGTATAATATTGTTGTGCTTGCCTCCGGAAATGGATCAAATTTTCAGGCTGTCATAGATGCAATAGACCATGGTGTCATAAATAATGCAAGGATATCTAAATTAATATGCAATAACAAAAGGGCTTATGTACTGCAGAGGGCAAGGGAAAATGGCATAGCCTCCGTTCTTGTGGATACTAAAAAGGGAGATTACAACAGCATCATATCCGCTATACTCAGTGCCGAAAATCCAGATCTTATACTCCTGGACGGTTACATGAGAATAATTCCTGATTATATAATAGATGCTTATCCATTTAAAATCATTAATCTTCATCCATCACTCCTGCCTGCATTCGGGGGCATGGGATATTACGGAAGCAGAGTCCACGAGGCTGTCATAAATTCTGGAACAAGGTATTCAGGATGCACAGTACATTTTACCACAAAGGATGTTGACAACGGGCCAATAATAGACCAGAGGGTGGTAGAGGTATGTGACCATGAAACACCAGAATCACTGGAAAAAAAAATACATGAAGAGGAGCACAAATCACTGGTATTCTCAATAAATCTGCTCATCACTAAAAGGTATACCATAAATGGGAAAAGAGTTATAAGGGAATAATTATCCTATAATCAGTACTGTTCCCACGTATAATATATAAATGGCAAAGCCGAATATTATGGTGGCAGAGCCAATTTTAATGTACTTTTCATATCCTGTCCCGAAACGCCATATTACATAGGGAAATATGGATATCCAGATAACTATTCCAGAGAATAATCCTGTGACCGAAAATATGCTCAGCTCCTTCAAAAGGAAAAATCCTGCGGTGAACCACCATATTATCTGAAAAGGATTTGTAAGTCCCATTGAGAGCCCTAAAAAGTAATTCCCTTTTCTTGTTTTTGATGGCATTCTGGATCTCAGGACAGATAATCCAAGGTAAAGCATAAATATGCCACCTATGATGTAAATAACCTTCAATATGGCCTCAGTTATAATGCCATTCGTAAGATATACTATGAAAAAAAGAATTGAATCCGCAGTCATAGCACCAAATCCCACTCCCATGCCGTGAAGGCGTGATTTGAGTGATTCATTGGCTATGACGGAATTGACAGACCCGGGAGGTCCGGCAAGCGATAGCCCCAGTAAAATTCCAAGACCGTATTCGTAAATAAACATCTGAGGAGATATTACAACATTATTTTAAAATTATAGTAAGGTCATATTTTTTAAAACAACATATCCTGCTGCAAGATCCTCAAGGCCAATACCCAGGCATTTAAAAACCGTTTTGCTCCTATTGTACTTATCCGGATTTGCCACAAATTCTCCCAGTGTGATTATTTTCTTCCTGTCCCTTATATCGCTTATTTCTGACGATTCCATTTCAGACTGTGCTGAATTTTCCTCTATTAGGATCTGGGAGTTTTCCATTACGTCCTTATCTGCTTCTCGGGATCCAAGGACATTGGAACCTATAAGATTTATATGATATTTCTCAGGCAGCATTGAATAGTTGAATATGGGTTTTTTTGTGTCTGTAGCAGATGCAATTACATCCGAATCCAGAAGGCAAGAAAGGTCCTTTACAGGTTCCACCTTAATGGAAGATTTCTGTGCAAATTTCCTTGCATGGTCAAAATTTCTGGAGTATACGTATGCGTTTTCCAGATGATAAAATTCTGAAATTGAACTCAGTTGTGATTCGGCCTGAAACCCCGAGCCGATAATGGTGTAATTAATTGTTTTCTTTTTTACCAGCATTGATGTGACCATTGCAGAAATAGCTCCTGTCCTTATCTGTCCCAGTACATTTGCATCTATTGCATAAAGCCTCTGGGGATCTGCTGTATCAAATATAATGACAAAAAATCTGTATCCATTTTTCCCGAATATGTATGTTTTCAAACCGGCTATTCCCCGTTTTTCATAGAATGCGGGCATGGTGCTGAACACAAAGTCTTTTCCATTTATCCTGTCCCGTGGGCTTGAATCGGATTCTCCTTTACCATATGAAATAAAGGCTTCCCTGAGTTCATCAACACATTCTTTTACAGGCAGGTTGTTTTTAACGTCACTGTCATCTATATAGGTTATCATGGATTAACATAGAATTTTTATATTAAAAGTTTGCCGGCATATTGATTTGTAATATATTAATTAATGTTGGGGCAATAGTAATACATGATCAGGGTGGGCATGATAGTACCGGCCAACAACGTAGCACTGGAATATGATATGTACAGAATGGCACCTGAAAACATGAGTTTCCATTCCACAAGGATGAGGCCTACCAGAAACTGTGAGCCCGATAATCCAGAAAAATTCAGGAATGAACTGAAACAGGCATATGGGTTATTGAAAAGGTCATCAGATGTGATAGTTTATGGCAGGACTTATGGAACACACAAAAATGCGGGAATAATAAGAGAAGTATTCGGAAGTGATGTCATCATACCGGAAGAGGCTGTAATAGAATATCTTCAGGAGTCTGA
>NZ_KI542792.1:2343-4812 GCF_000496155.1 Ferroplasma sp. Type II | reverse complement strand
TGTGCCAATGCTAGCCTTCCTGATGATGGCGCTGTTCTCCATTTCCATATTTGTAAACTCGATTCTTGCTGAGATTCTCCTGGGTGTTGCCTCAGGCCTTGCGACCACATCAAACACGTCCTACACCATGAACAGTCTGGCGCAGGAAAACAGGGTTGTCGGTTCTGCTCTGAGAACGCTGCAGGGTACGGTTGCAATGTCCATTGGCCTGACTCTAGCCTCAATCATTTCCATTGGGCATGAGAATATTACAATAATTTTGGTAGCCCTTAACCTAATTGCGGCTGCTTTTGTGATTTTCTATGAATTGCCCAAATCCAGGGAGGGAACTTCGAACTACCATGATTTGCGCTAAAACATCGCAGTGCCGTGCAGTTATCCTCTCTGAATTTGCCATGCGCATGATAGGTGGATTCCACAAACTTGCGGTGTTGAGTACCATAGCTTTATTCCCAATCTTCCTTGCAGGTATGAGCAGTATCAAATTCATACTCTTGAGGATTCCTAATAACCCAGAAAATGACATTTTTCATATCATTGACTCCTGATTTAAAAAGGCATATTCCTATGCGTCAGCGGAAACCTATCAGGTTAGGGTTCTCTAAAAATCCGAGGTTTTTAGAAATAGTCTCTTTTCTCATTTATGAGATATTAAATGTTTCCTCTTCAGGTCTTTTGCACTAATCTAAAGAGTTATAAATTGACTCTTATTGCATTAATATGGAAAAGAAGGATATTCTCATATTAGGTTGCGGCATAGGCGGACTAGCCGCTGCGAACATCCTGGCAGATAAGTTGGGGGAAAAGGCCAACATCACGGTTATTGAGAAAAAGAAGTATTTTCAGTTCCCCCCCTCTTATCCGTGGCTTATGATCGGGAAGAGAACCCAGGATCAAGTGCAGAAAGACCTGAGTGTCCTTGCAGGAAAAGGCATAAATGTTGTTAATGAAGAGATCACTTCAATCGATCCTGTGAGAAAAACTGTTGCGACTACTGTTTCGGAATACACAGGAGATTTCTTGATAATTTCTCTTGGTACACAATATAACCCGGATGCTATACCGGGTTTTTCAGAATATGCCCACCATATCTATGACCTTGATTCCGCTATATCATTTAGGGATGCTGTTGCAGACTTTGATCATGGTTCAGTCGCCATTGGAATTTCAAGACTTCCTTTCAAGTGTCCTGCTGCTCCCTATGAGGTGGCTTTCTTGCTGGACGATTATTTCTCGAGAAAAGGATCCAGAGGGAATATTCAGATCAACTTTTACACTCCAGAACCCAATCCGGTCCCCTCCGTGGGTCCTGAAATAGGGGACAAGGTTTTGAAGTTCCTTGGATCAAGAGGAATAAATTACAGTCCACGAATGAAGCTGAAGGAGGTGAGAAAGGAGAATCTTGTCTTCGAAAGTGGTGACACCATGGATTATGATCTTCTTTTTTCTGTTCCACCGCATGCTGCACCGGAGCCAGTAGTGAAGGCAGGTATGACCGATTCCACTGGATGGGTTCCGGTTAATGTGAAAAACCTTGAGACAAAATTTCCCGGTGTCTTTGCGATTGGAGATGTTGCTTCGATCCCCACCCCAAAGGGTTATGTACCGTATCTCCCCAAGGCAGGGGTATTCGCTCATGGCCAGGCAAAGGTTGTTGCCAACAATATCGCCAAAACAATAGTAGGAAACGGAAAAAAGAAAGAATGGGATGGGAATGGTGCGTGCTTCCTGGAAACTGGACATGGGAAGAGCGCTTTTATGGAAGGAAAATTCTTAGAAGAGCCGAAGCCGCTCATAGACTTCAGGGAACCTAGCAGTATGTGGCATGTTCAGAAGGTTGCATTCGAAAAATACTGGATGAGGCACTGGTTTTAATGTTTCCTGAACTGAAGCATAAGAATGGAGTTATGATGTAGGATGAAGGAGATATTGTTTATTCTGAATGAACCTCCATATGGCTCCGAAAAGATTTATAATGCACTTCGTCTGGCACTGGCAATTGTGAAGAAACAGGATAGTGAGACGATACACATTTTCCTTTTCGGTGATTCTGTTCTGGCAGCAAAAAGGTCGCAGAAGGTGGCACAAGGGTATTATAATTTGGAAACAATGCTGAAAGGTTTGGCAACGCGTGGTGTGAAGATCAGTGCCTGCGGAACCTGTATGGACGCAAGAGGAATGAAGGATGAGGAGCTGGTCGATGGGATAGATCGGGGATCTATGGATCAGCTTAGCGACTGGACTTTGTGGGCCGTGAAGGTTTTAGTTTTCTAGACGAAAAGCAGGTACTGTAATGTTATTCTCGCATTAAAATGAGTTTTTATAGGGTGAAATTCTCATTATATAAATGTGTCATGTATGGTATTGTTTCATTATTTTTCTTCATTTTTCATAATCATATATAAATGAAAGTGAAACTATTAAACCATATATAGAGAACATCCTATCGTTATTTGCAATTATTAACTC
>NZ_KI542792.1:0-2293 GCF_000496155.1 Ferroplasma sp. Type II | reverse complement strand
CGGAGTAATTGACAGCAGACTATGCTCAAATTAGTGGAGAGTTATTTGTATCCCCTTATGGTCAAGCTGTACATTTCAATACTTTTTTCTCTGGTGTCAAGACTGCCGTAATTCTGTCTGGCCAGTTCTTCGATGTTTGTGAAACCTGCATTCTTTATGATTTGGAAGTATTCATCTACCTGGGAAGCGCCGGAGACGCAACTGGAGAATAGCTCTATGTCATCTCTTAATTCCTGTGGAATGGTATCTGCACTTACAACATCAGATATAACGAACCTGCCATGAGGTTTTAGAATCCTATAAACTTCATTGAACACCTTTTGCTTATCAGGTGCGAGTGCCAGAACACAGTTGCTGATTACCAGCGTAGCATAGTTATCATGAAGTGGGATGTCTTCTA
Source organism: Ferroplasma sp. Type II (assembly GCF_000496155.1). Lineage (NCBI taxonomy): Archaea > Methanobacteriati > Thermoplasmatota > Thermoplasmata > Thermoplasmatales > Ferroplasmaceae > Ferroplasma > Ferroplasma sp. Type II. The sequence goes on along the minus strand of NZ_KI542792.1, from coordinate 1,893 downwards.
TATCCCCCTTGACTAATGTAATTGTATTCTCCAGACCCATAGTTTTGATGTTCTGGTTTGCCCTGGAGATCATTTCCTCTGACATGTCCACTCCAACCACCTTGCCTGCTGCTCCCACCTTCGCTGCCGCCCTTATACAATCTAAGCCAGCACCCGAGCCCAGATCAACTACTATATCACCTTCTCTTACAGATGAAAGTCCAACAGGGTTCCCACAGCCAAAAGATTGGGATTCGATACGTCCTGTTGATCCTTCTGCAGAGTGTGATGTATCTCCACAGCAACTACCTGTTACGGCTTCGGTGTTTTTTGATATGCCTGTTCCTGGTGAGCAGCAGGAAGAATCACAAGAGCCACCAGACTTTGTGGAAATTCTGTCCGAATATCTCTTTACAACAGCCTCCTTTACATTTTCTTTCATCTTACCACTTATTCTTGGTAGTAGTAAGTATATATATTAGGATTTCCTTATGACAACTACTAGTAGATGGTAGGTCAACTACACATGAGTGGGGTCGTAGATTTGTTCCATGAGGAACTGGTAATATAGAGTAGGGGATTGATGTTTAATGCCCAATTTTCCCATATCTAAGGGGTTGAGTATCCTTAAGAGGAGTTGAATGAAATGACAAAAAAGAATCATATAGACATGATAAGTTATTCTTCCCTAATAGAAGGGGTTTTGCCAAAGATGTTAGAGATAGAAATCCCTCTGAATGAGGGGAGGGTTTATCTTGCTTTACTCCTGGAGCCTTCCATACCAGCCTCCAGATTATGTGAGATCACTGGCATTCCAGACTCAAAAATTTACAGTATTCTGGAAAGCGCCACAAAGTTGAATATGGTCGAAGTGCAGTACGGCTTGCCTAAGACCTATAGGGCAACGGCTCCAGCACCTTTGATTATGGAAGTGAAATCTGCACTGAAAAGCAAGTATGAAAATGGAATTAAGGTAAGTGAAAGTGTAGAGGCTCAACTTCAGGAAGTCTGGGCAAATGTAAATAAGAATGCCGTTAATGAAAATGGTTTAGAGATAGCTTATGTTGTAAAGGGTGTAGTAAATATAGTTTCAAAAATGAAAGAAATGATATTTGTAGCCAGGCGTGATGTAATGATAATATTGCCGAATTTAAATTTATTCGCTTCTGTCCATGAGCAATTAGTGGAAGCGAAGTCAAGAGGCGTACATATCAGGATTGCAATGCCTCAGAAGGATTTGACCAAGATTTCCTCAGAGACTAATGCTTTCGATATTTCTATCCTGTCTCAGCAATGTTGTGATACGTGGCTGCTGGTAGCGGATGGTCGCCTTTTGACGGTCTCTAAGGGGGCATCAGAACATGAAACATCTGCTATTCTTACAAAGGACAGAGTTCTGGTCCAGATGTCAGAAGCATATTTTGAGAATCCGTCATGTTGCTTTAGAGCACTTTAATGGTTGCATATTAATGAATGCTTACTGAAACTACAAATTTGTTTATGATATTAGGATAAATTTTTAAGATGTGGGAATGGGGAAGATGAATTTGCAACATATGGTTAAGACATGGAAAATTCAATACACATTCTGAATAACATCTGCCCGGCATAAAGAAATGGTTATGAATCCGGTGATTATGGCATATAGTATCTTCTTCTGGAAATTAAAAAATTAATTCCTATGTAAATCAGTCCTGTAATTTATACATTATTTAAATATAATTAGAAAGTTTTAATACTACAGAATATATAATACTTATAAGATTAAAAATGAGGTGTTAAAATGACGGAGGAAAGTGGAGTTATTATGGTGACGATGAATTATGTGCCAGGCAAAAATATAACAAAAGTAATAGGTACAATTTGGGGAATAACAGTAAGAAGTAGAGGTATTGGCGGCAATATAATGGCAGG
>NZ_KI542791.1:0-8173 GCF_000496155.1 Ferroplasma sp. Type II | reverse complement strand
CATCTCATTTTCGGTCAGTATAAGTTTTCCATTATCCACTTCAAGTCTTCTTACCATGTATATGGATATCTATAGATAACTATTTAACCTTTTGTTACATTACCATTTATGTCAAGAATCGTATCCGGGGACATTAAGGATAAACTGCATGAACTTGACAGCATCCTATCAAAGAAATATGTACTTGAACACCCTAAAAAGGAAAGGGACTGGAGAACCTACGAGCAAGAATTTGCACAGAGAATCAAGATGGCGATGGAGGATCTTGATCCATTGATAAATGAAGCTGTTTCAATGATACGGATAGTTCCAAGAGCTGGACATCCACATTCTCTCACCCTGGAACAGAGGGTCAAGCTGTTGATGATCAAGCAGCTTGTGGGTGAATCAAACAGGATGTTTGCAAACATGCTTGCCATATTCTCCATGTTATCAGGAATAGATGTATCATACAAAACCATAGAAAGACTATATTCAGATGAGGAGGTCATAATTGCAGTACACAACCTGCATGTACTCATACTGGGGAAAAAGGATATTACGAATTCCAGTGCAACAGGTGATGGTACAGGTTATTCCCTTACTGTGAAGAAGAACTATGAATCATATGCACAGAAGCTTAAGGATCTTGCCAAGGAGAATCCTAAAACCACTGGGGAAAAGGATGGAAAGAAATCAAAGTCACATAAGAAAAGATTGTTTGCATATTCATTTGCCATAATGGACCTTAAATCAAGGATGTACATTGCCTTCGGTTCATCAATGAAATCTGAGAGGAGTGCTTATGACAGAGCAATGGATCTTCTTTCCTCAATAGGTATAGAAATGGATTCCATACGACTGGACAGGTATTACTCCTCTCCATCATACATGGATAAACTTGGGGAAACAAAGGTATTCGTAATACCGAAGAAGAATTCCACACTGAATGGATCTCTGAAATGGAAAAAAACAATGAAAGATTTTATTGAGAATACCATGCCATACCTGGAAGAGTACCATCAGAGAAGCAATTCAGAATCTGGATTTGCTGCAGACAAGAAGATGCTTGGATGGAATGTAGCACAGAGAAGGGATGACAGAATAGATAATGCACTATTCTGCACCGGCGTGTGGCACAACCTGTTCAATATGGGTAGATTTTAGAATAGTGTCCCACACCCGGTAAATTATATAGGCAGAAAAGTTTTACATTTCACTTAGAATTCTTAATATTGAATCCCGATACTTTTTAAACTGTTCATAACTTTTCTTATGCGTTAAAACACTTGTATTCGGCTCTATCTCGTAATCTATTTTCAATCCGTATGATTTTGTTGTCGTTGGGTATCTGTCTATCATGCCATTACTTCTCATTGCAATTAACATTGCCCCCAATGTAGTGGGCTCAATTCCTGCAATTTCATATCTTAAGTTGGTAAGGGCAGCTACAACAGATCCAATATTTATTTTTGACATTCCCCCACCGGCAATAATTCCATTGAACTGTCGATCTCCCTCTCCATACATCAGGAGATTATCTATCATATCAACGGTTAAATATGCAAGGCTATGTACAATGGATGCTATCATGTCATTATTTGTTGTCCATTTATCAATGCCATAAAATCCAGCCCTAATTTCTGTATTAAATATAGGGCATCTCTCACCCTCAAGATATGGAAGAAAAATAACATTTCTAGGGTTCATGTCTATTTTATTTATATCTATGCTTCTTTTGAAATTTCTCTCAGCCCACTCTAAAATTGTGGAATACTGCGAATTGCATCCATTGATCAGATATTTCCCCTCGAAGTATATATCATTATAAAGTGTTTTGACATTTAGCGGGTTCTCCGAGACAAAACCGGCGCACAGGGTTGAACCATTGCTGATAAAAAATTTGTTAGAATCGATTCCAATGGATCCTAGAGCCGAAACTATGGTGTCAACCGTTCCTATACTAATAACCATATTTTTATACTCACATGAATATTCGGGGCTAACGAGTTCCGGCAATTTATTTGCTATCCCCAGATTCTCTACCATATAAGATTCCCAAAAGAAGGTTTTATGGTTCAGCAGGCCCCACTCTAGAGCCGTATTTACATCTTGCACCGGCATTTCAGAATTTTTGTTTATTTTTGTAAACAAAAAACCGTTAAGGTCTACTATCCATTTTGTCGCCGGTAATATATTTTTCACATGTTTTTCCATCCACTTAATTTTTTGATAGAAAAATTGAACGTTTGGAACATTTAAAGTAATTTTTCTTATATAATCGTAATCCAGTTCCTGCAAAAATTCTGATCCTTGCAGTGAATTATACGGTATTCCGGTGAGTGGAAGTTTTTCTGAGTTGATGCAAACAAGTATTGGCGCCATGGTTGACATACCCACATAGGACACACCACGATCATTAAGATTATTCAATAGTCTCAGATATATATGGGCAATGGTATTTACATCTATATTATCCCTGTCAAAAGTTCCATGGGGATATCTTATACTCCCAGAATCTAAAATCTTTCCATTAGCTGAATAGTATATAGCCCATTTAATGGAGGATGATCCTATATCTACACCAGCTATTAGTTTTTCTTTAACCATATAGTATAAAAACAGGAATATATTTACAAATATAATAATTCCTGTTGTAGAATAAGTGTTTAGCTTTTTATCAATCGAATGTTATAGCACCTTTCATTCCTTTTAATTCCCTTGAATATAAGAAAGCATCCTTAATTGTTTCTATTGGAAATGCCTTTGATATAATATTTTCAAGGTCTAAAATTTTATTATTGACAATACCCGCAGCCTCATTATAATGCTCCAGGGTTGTTCCAGTGGAACCTGTATAGGTTACCTGGTTATAATGCAATTGATTCATAGAGGTAGTTATTATAGAATCCTCCAATGACCCTCCAAATACGACAAGATAGGTGCCAGCATCAATAAATGTAAGAGCCTGGTCAAGGGCCTTTCTGTTTCCTATTGTAATATCAATAAAATCCATGTTGCCTTTTATATTTTCCAGGCTATCATGATCATGTACTATATCTATGGCCTTCGATGCCCCAAAATTTCTTGCCATTTGAAGCCTGGATTCAATAATGCCCGTAACATACACTTCTGGAACTTTATAATATTTTTTCAATAATTGTAGGTGTATCATTGCATTTGGCCCATCACCTATAATAATGGCTTTTCTTATTTTTTCCGGCCTGGCCAGGGAAAGGGCATTTATTGAAACAGCCACAGGCTCTACGAAGGTTCCTTCTATAAATGAAACATTATCTGATAATTGAATAACCATGCCATTTTTGATATAATCAGCTGGAATGCGCATGAATTCGCTATATCCTCCATCCACATTCACTCCCAGGCTTGTTAAATTTCTGCACATATTGTGAAGCCCCCTCAGGCATCTATCACATACCATGCAAGGGCTATCCGCAGCTACATTGACACGGGCCCCTACAGCAAATTCATCTGATTGCTCTTTTCAATTATGCCTGAAACCTCATGCCCCAAAATTCGGGGCGTGGCAATAGAACTTGAACCTGAATAAAATGCCTTCACATCTGTAGGGCAAACGCCAACTGCTTTTACTCTTAATAATAATTCTCCATCAGAAATCTGTGGAATATCTAAATCTTCAACTCTAATATTTTCCTTACCTAAATAAACGGCGGATTTCATTTTATATGATATAAAAGGTATTAAAAAATATTTGTTTTTATTTTTCCAGATTTTCTAAATCCACATTTTTGGAAATATAAGAATCTCCCAGCGTGTTAGTCTTATATTTTATTGCTATAAATATTACGGATGCAATTGCCAGGATAAATACAAATATTAATCCCCCAAAATATGGCTCTGTAAGATTGCTGTACCCCTGATAGAAAGAATATACAAACAATATTATTGCACCAGCAGGGGCAATAATTGAAATCAGGAGATTTCTGGGTGTCATAAGGTTGATCTTTTTTCTATGCAGGTATATGGCTAAGCTAAGATCAGGGATAATATGATGGATAAACCAAAAGGCGACAGCCATGCTCCCGGCCAGAAACAGCGCATCGAATACGCCCTGGCTTAAACCGTAAAAGTGTATCATTACAATCTCATCAACTACAGTTGCAAGTAATCCAATTACGAGATTCACTATTGCCGCATTTACCGGTGCACCCCGTTTTGAAATTTTTGTTAAGCTTTTTCCACCGAGGAAATTATCCCTGGACATGGAATAGAGAAGCCTTGCTGTGGTCATGCCAGGAACAAATCCACCAAATCCTTGCCCCAGTAGGGCGACAAATACGAACAGTACTGCCGCAGGAATTCCAAGATAGGGGATGAATGCCGCCAGTCCGGGACTGAGATCGCTTGTAAGGGCGCTTGCATGTGGAAGACCTACTGCTACCACTTCAGCATATATGGCTATTACACCCACGACAGTTGGTATTATGACCCCGATAACTATTGCCTTCCAGACATCTTTGAACGAAGCCTTGCCTTCTTCAGAAAAGAATAAGGGCACTCCATAACCAGTATAAAATAGGAATCCTGCCAGTATTACTCCCAAAAAGAGTCCACTTAAGCCACTGGGTGCGCTGGCAGGGTTAAATGCCTGCAGGGAATTATAGGGAGACCTTATTATAACTATGGCGGAGTAAATTACAAGTACTATTACTTGAAGTATTCCGGATATTATGACAATCTTCGCTGATATTGAAAGGTCAAGAACAGTAATTAAGAACATAGCAAACATAAATGCGATGGAAATCAGGATAAATAGCCATGACGGCAAAGAGTAATTAGAAATATATGTCAGTGAAGTATAAATAACATAAGCGAAGGCGGTAGAAGTTAAAACATCAAAAGAGAAGAAATAAAATAGATTTTCCAGGCCAACAAATTTGCCAACAGACTTTCCAAATGCAAGTTCGGCTAGCCCATAATAGCCTCCACTGAACGATGCAATTCTGCTGTATTCCAGGATAGGAACAGTTGCCAGTAATATCAAAACAGCTCCAATAATGGGAATCAAAGGTGCGGCAAATCCTCCAAATTCAACGGCAGCCGCCGCATTTGACACGGCCATTGCCATAGGATATATGGCAGCAACCGTCATGAAAGCCATGGCCCATAAACCAATTTTGTTTTTGCCAAGCGAATGCTTAACATTGTCACTCATTTTACCTGAACCTATATATTCTATTTAAACTTTTCTATAATCCTCCTGATCGTTTATATAAGATGGTTTATAAAGTGTTCCAGACAAATTTAATATAATACATGTGATTACAGCCTGATAATTATGGTTCAATATGGCAGAGAACATAGAATGTATAGACTGTTCAGGGGGAAGCGAATTTTGATAATGGCGATGGATCATGGAATTCCAATGGGAGAGCAAAAGGGGCTTTATGATATTGAGGCAACTATTAAAAAGAATTCCCCATACATTGACGCTGTTATACTTAACAAGGGAACGGTTCAAACTATAGACTCAAAGGTTTTAAACAGCGTGGAATTAATTTACAAACTAAATGGGGTAACGTCGCTGGCGCCTAATCCCTATGACCTTATTATGTTCACTGATGTGGAGGAGGCAATATCCTATGATCCTGTGGCCGTATCTTATGAGCTATATATTGGTGCCGAACAGGAACAACGCAGGTTAGAAGAACTTTCCAGGGTAATCAGGCAGGCCAATAAGTTTGATATTCCTATTATCAGCCATATATACCCTAATGCTGAGAACAAAAACCCTGAAATAATTTCACATTGCATAAGGCTTGGCCTGGAACTAGGAACGGACGTCATTAAAACATTCTATTTCCACGGGATGAAGGATCAGGTTCAAAGAACCAGAAGACCCATAGTAATAGCTGGCGGCGATAGAATGAATACTCCGCAAGATGTATTGAAATATGTGCAAAATGCAATGGACAGTGGTGTTAATGGCATAGCCATGGGGAGAAATCTATGGGGCTGGAATGAGGAAACACCAGATGTAGTTAAAAATGTATCAAAAATAGTGCACAGCTAATTTTTTTAAACAATAATTTTAGAGCTATGAATGCCACAGCCATTTACGGCGAAAGGAGCAGCTAGCTTTTCACTGTCCTTTACTTTGAGCTTTGATAAGGTTTTTCCTGTTGACCACTTTTAAAAATATGAGAATGAAACCAAGAAAATAAAATATTGATGAAAGCTCGAAAAGCCTGGAATATGCAAGTGCTCCCGTGCCCCTGAATATATAAAGCACTATGCCGTATATTAAGGGAGAAAATGCTGCGCCTATTTCGGTGGAAACAAGAAATATGGCCAGGTATTTGCCCACACTTCCATGTGGGACAATGAAGCTCAGGTATGAATTTGTAATAGTAAAATAATTTCCATATGCGATGCCTATAAGAGAACCAAGAATTAAGAACAGATAAAACGAATGTATAAATGAAATAAAGAATATGCTAAATCCGCTTATGAGTGGGAAGGAAAGTAGAAGAACATCCTTATTTATTCGATCTGATAATATTCCTATAGCCACAGTGGAAATAGCCGATATAACCAATATTGAAACTCCTGATATGGCAACATATATTGCCGCATTCTTAAGGCCAAGCGCATACTCAAAATAATAATATTCAAAAAACACCAGTCCAGAACTTCCTATTGTTATAAAGAAATTAGCTATAGCCATCCACTTAAATTTTCCAGATTTGCTGGCACTTCTAAGGACTTTTAGCAACCTCCTGCTGATAATCTCTGAATTGCTTATGTAGTCCTCCTTTTTAATTGTCAGCACCGTCACAGAGGCTCCTGCAATTATTGTTATAAGAATAAGAATTGAGGCAAGTTCTATTCTCCCCGTTCCAATGAGGAGCCCAGAAAGGCCAAATCCGAGGGCAGAGCCAATAAGAGTAAAAAACCCGCCGATTCCAGAGGACGCCCCTCTCTGTGATGGGGGTATCACGTCCCTGATCAGTGGCCTGTAAGATCCATATGCAACATTAGACCCAATTTCTATAAGAATATAAATAATAAATATGGCAGTCAGGCTATCCTTGATGAGGATAAAAAGCACAAGTGCAAACACGACAATAATAGACCCCAGTAAAATCATCGGCCTTCTCTTTCCAAGCCTTGAACGGATACGGTCGGATAATGTCCCTGAAATGAAGTTAAAGGCAATCCCTATAATTATGCCGAAAAAGGCAATGAGCCCAAGATAAATTGCCTGAACATCTACAGGCAGTAATAATTCTATCTCATATGGAAGAAACAATGATTCAAAAGAAGTCCAGAGATAATTGCTGCCAAGATATACGGAATTCATGCCAAAAATATACCTGAAGGACTTCAGGGAATACCTGCTCATTCACAATCAATATGAAAATAGCTTATAAATTAATCCTTTCTTATTTTATAAAACATCGCAAATCCTATGAAGAAGAATATGCCGGCAGCATAGAATACGTATCTGAAACCCAGTGAATACGAACTGGAAAAATAAAGAATAAGCCCATATATTAAGGGAGAAAGAGAGGATGCACCTCCGATAGCAATATTGTAATATCCCATAAACTTTCCAGAACTGCCTGGTGGTGCCATATCACTGGCAAGTGCATCTGAGACACTCATGAAAACTCCATAGGATATTCCTATTACAGAACCAAGCACAAGAAAATAAACAAATTTTTCGAATTCGGGAATAAGGATCATAGCTATTCCACCGATAACCGTTATATAAATAAGAATATTTTTTCTGCCTATTCTGTCAGATAACACACCGAAAACAAATGATGCGGCCGCAGATGCAATAAGCACCACAATGCCGGCTATTGAAACGTAATATGCTGGATTTGCATAATGCAATATATACTTAAAAAAATAAAGTTCGAAAAACGACAGACCAATAACTCCAGAAAACACCATAAAACTCCCAATTACTACATATATGTAGTTCTTTATGCCCTCCTTTAAATTGAACATGTCCATGAATAATTTTCCTATCCCTGGCTTGTCCTGTTTTATTATAATATCCGATTTCTTTATAGTATTTGCTGACAGGAAGGCAGTAATTATAACAACTATTGATATTAAAACAAGGACATATTGCCTGTAAGCTGTACCAATAAGAAAACCGGTAATGCTGTACCCCATCAGGGGATCCTCAGAGTCGACC
>NZ_KI542790.1:0-8467 GCF_000496155.1 Ferroplasma sp. Type II | reverse complement strand
AACTGAAGAATCCCTGGAATCAGAAGACATGAATCTGAGAAAATCAATGAAGGAGAAGTTCGACAGCAGAATGGAAGATCTTGTAAAACGCTATGATCCATTCAGTGAATTGCACAAACCTGTGGAATACATCCGCAATGGTCTGGGATCATGGTTCACATGTCTACTGTACAGGGGAATGGAACCTACCAACAACCTTGCAGAACAGGCAATAAGGGAACATGTTGTAATAAGGAAGATCATAGGGACATTCAGATCAGAGAACGGATCACAGAATTACCAGTACATCTCATCACTGCTTGCAACATGGAACCTGAAAGGGAAGAGCATGTTTGTTGAGATGGATAAAATATTGAGAAAAGAGCTGTGTGGATTCGGGTAGCTATACAAATACAAATATTTTTATATAACATATGATTTTATATTATATGAAAACTGTAAATAAAAAGTGCCTTTTAGTGTTAGCTACTTTGTTGACAGCAGTTCTAATGATTGATATTCCATTATCCATTGCAGCAAGCCCCGCCTCAACATCATATTTGTATTTGGCAAGTGGTTCGTCGATGAATTATGTTTGCAGTAGATCTGGTTATATTGATTCCTAAACATATTCAACGCATAATGGAATTGGAAAAACTACCACAAGCAACACCAGCAGTATTCCCTACTATATGATACCATTAGGCACATACTATTACAACGTGACAGTTAGCAGCTCAAATGTTACTGCTGTAAATATAACTGTTCCCACATCATCTGGGATGACCTCGTATTCGAATTTACCAATTTCCCAGGCAAAATATATGGTGCCTATCTATGTCAGCAGTACTTCCAAAAATGTGACATTATTGCACCCAATATATCAGGGAAAATATGACAGCTTTGCCAGTAACTTCACACTTAATTATTCAAAAGCAGTTGTATTACCCTATTACAAGACGCCCTTTGGACCTGTGAAAGCTACAGAGTACATTATAGATGAACATGTAATTAGAGTAAAGGCAAACGCCACAAGGGCTACCTCATACACTAATATTACTGGTGCCATCTATGTGAACCCTGCAACGGATCTCATATTGTATGATAATGTAAATTCATATTCTAAGGACGTAAGTAGTGGAACAACTACAGCCAACGAAACATATACTGTAACAAGTATTACAACGACAAACTCACTTACCAGCACCAATGTAGTGCCGATTCATACAGATTATATAGGTGCATACGTGGGAACCGGAGTGGCAATAGTCCTCCTTGGGGCTGCGGTGTATTACTTCTATGGTAGAAAACCTGCAGCACCTAAACAAACAGAGAAGCAGGAAGACAACATGAAACAAAACAGGGATGAAAAGCCGAAGCAATAAAAATTTATTTTTTTCAATTTGAAATTATCTCCTGATTTTTATTTTTGTATTCAGAATCATTATTGTTAATGATATCATATGCTTTGAGAATTGATTTCATTAAACCATTCATCATCTTTCTTCAATGATGGCAAGAGCGAAACAAAACATAGAGGATATGGTATTATAAGAAAAATATTAATGCTTTTAACCATTAAGATAACATGGAAAATTTCTGGGATCTTAAGGTTAAGGAAATAACGGGATCTTTTAAGGTGGATAAAAACTATGAAAATTGGAAAAATACGGTACTGCAGCCATGGAATCAAAAAACCGGATATGTCGACAGGGAACATGTAAACTCATCCTCAATGCCAGTAAAAGAATTGTATACTGCTGGCGACCTTCCTGATAACACCGAAAAACTTCTTGGATATCCGGGAGAGTATCCCTTTACCAGAGGTGTATACCCAAACATGTACCGTGGAAGAAACTGGACTATGAGGATGTTTTCAGGTTTCGGAACTCCAGATGACACAAATAAACGATTGAAATACCTTATTGAAAACGGAGAAACAGGACTGAGCATCGCCTTTGACATGCCCACGCTTTATGGATACGACTGTGATAATGAAAGGTCTGAAGGAGAAGTTGGAAAATGCGGTGTCAATGTATCCTCTCTTCACGACATGGAGCGTATCTTTGATGGTATAGACCTAGCAAAGGTAAGCACTTCAATGACCATAAACGCACCGGCCGCAATACTTACTGCCATGTATTTTGTACTAGCCGAAGAAAAAAAGATTCCACTGGACAAAATAGCTGGAACAGTGCAGGCCGACATACTGAAGGAATATATAGCCCAGAAAGAATGGATGTATCCTCCAGAAGCCCATTTGAGGCTAATAAGGGATATGCTTACCTATTCAACTAAATATGTACCCAAATGGAACTATATTAGTGTCTCTGGTTACCATATAAGGGAAGCAGGTTCCAGTGCGGTACAGGAACTTGCCTTTACCCTTGCAGACGGATTTTATTACATAGAAATGGGGATAAATGCAGGATTGAACATTGATGACTTCGCCCCGAGGATGTCCTTTTTCTTTAATTCCTCTATTAATTTCTTTGAAGAAATAGCTAAATTCAGGGCTGCAAGAAGAATATGGGCAACTGTAATGAAAGAAAAATACCACGCGAAAAATCCTAAGAGCATGGCACTGAAATTCCATACACAGACATCTGGTTACACACTTACATGGCAACAGCCACTTAACAACATAGTTAGAACAACAATAGAGGCAATGGCCGCAGTCCTTGGAGGGACGCAGAGTTTGCATACAAATTCATATGATGAGGCATGGGCTCTTCCAACAGATGATGCGGTTAAGGTGGCATTGAGGACACAGCAGATAATTGCCGAAGAGACTGGAATAACCGACATAATAGACCCATTAGGGGGATCATACTATCTGGAGAGGCTGACATGTGATATGGAAGTGGAAGCCTACAAGTATTTTTCCGAGATAGAAAAGATGGGTGGAATACTAAATGCGGTAAAATCAGGATACATACAGAAAGAAATAGCAGATACATCATACAAAAAACAATTGAGAATAGAGAATAATAATGATATAATAGTAGGCGTAAACAGATATGTGGATAAGGATGAAAAGCCAATTAACACCCTGAAAATTTCAGACATAGCAGAAAACGGGCAGATAAATCAGCTTAGGGAAGTTAAGGGAAAAAGAGATGGAAACAAGGTGGCTGAATCACTTGAAAAACTGAGAAATGCAATGGAAGATGAAAGTATAAATTTAATGCCTTATATCATGGATTGCGTAAGAAACTACTGCACAATTGAGGAAATATCAAACATAGGGAGGGATATCTTTGGACAGTGGAAAGAACCGAAAATATACTGAGGCCCCAATAAAAATTCTGCTGGCCAAACCTGCTATAGACGGGCATGACAGGGGCATATTTGTTCTTGCCAAGGCATTCAGGGATGCTGGTATGGATGTTTTATATGCAGGGCTGCTGCCAACTCCAGAAGAGGTTGTTGATACAGCAGTTAATGAGGATGTGGATGTAATTGCACTGAGCCTTTTAAATGGTGCGCATATGACTGCATTCCGAAATGTCATGGAAATCCTGAAAAAGCGTGGAATAAACGATATAGCTGTAGTAGGTGGAGGAATAATACCTGACGAAGACAAACCTGCACTTGAAAAAATGGGAATAACAGGCAACTTCGGCCCTGGAACACCTCTCAGTGTAATAATCAACCATGTAAAAAAACGGGCAATGGAAATCAGGAAATTGAGGGAAAATGAATATTGATAGGCTAACAGATGGCATTCTGAAAGGAGATTACAGGAGCATTGCCAGATCCATATCACTGATAGAGAATTCCGGTTATGAATCAAGAAAGGAAATAATCAGTAGGATATACAGATACGGAAATGCGAAGATCATCGGTATAACAGGACCGCCGGGAGTGGGGAAAAGTACTTTAATAGGCAATCTTGCCCCAATGCTTGAAGATCACGGCAAGGTTTCCGTTCTTGCTATTGACCCGGCCAGCCCGTTCTCTGGTGGGGCCATACTTGGGAACAGGATAAGGATGCAGGCTGCTCTCACCAGAAGGGGAATATATATGAGAAGCGTATCCAACAGACTGTATAATGGCGGGCTTTCTGAATATACATGGGACATAACAAAGATTCTGGAAGCATCTGGAAGCGATTTTGTCATACTTGAAACCGTTGGGTCAGGCCAGGCAGATGTGGATATAATGAATATAGCAGATATAACATGCGTAATTCTTGCACCCGGGCTCGGAGATGAAATACAGGCAATTAAATCTGGTATGATGGAAATAGGAGATATTTTTGTAATAAATAAAACGGACAGAGAGGGGTCGTATCTGGCTATTAAGGATATAAGGGAATCGTTAAACATGAGCAATAAGCTGTCCACACCGGTTATAGGGCTGAATTCCATAACAGGCGAGAATTATGATGAGTTTGTTGCAAACATATTAAAGCTTGACAAAAAAAACTTCCGAGAGAAATATTACAGAAAACTGAAAATGGTGGTAATGGAAACTATATACAATAAGTATTCCAAATATATTGACAGTATAGAATATAACAATGGAATTCTTGACAAAGACCCCTATACCATGGCTGAGGAGATACTTCGAAATGATATTGGAAAATGGAGAAGCACTTATAATAGCCATTCAGAAGAGGAAAATAACCATATTAAATAAAATTCCAGCTGTATTCAACATTGCATCTAACACAACCCTTTAGTACCTATATTTTATAGTTTAAAGATGAATAGGATACTAAAATATTACATAAATGGGTTTATAAAAAGTATTAACTACAGGGTATTTACTAGGAATAAGCTAAATATTGGTCTGAAAGTCAACTACCCCTCCCTGACGGAAGGGGCTTGTCTCGTGAGGAACAGCGCAAGAGTTGATTAGGGGGCTTTAAAAACATGGAGAAACATATGAAAGAGAAGCAGAAGTTAGATAGGAGAGATACATACACACCTACGGATGCTCCACAAGTCCGTGGCAACTGTGATCATGCATTAAACAGAGAGGAAACTCTCAGTGTGCATGGTTTAAAAACCCCTTCTAACAACCCCCATGTGGACCTACTCTCACCGGTAGGAGGGCATAAAGCCGATATGCCGGTATTTATTCTAAACGATGATGGAAAACCATTGATTCCATGCAAACCCGCCAAGGCAAGACATCTTCTAAGTGACAAGAAAGCCAAAGTAATTTCTTCTAATCCGTTCACAATACAGTTGCTTTGGCATTGTGAGGGAAACGTGGAAACAATAACACTGGGCATAGATTCTGGATACAAACACATAGGTTTTTCTGCTGTAACAGACAATAAAGAACTCATATCCGGGGAAGTAGTAATAAGAACTGACATACCGAAGCTCAATGAAGAAAAGGCAATGTACCGCAGAAAAAAGAGAAATAAGCTCTGGTACAGGAAACCAAGATTCATGAATCGTGGCAATAATAAAGAAGGACGGTTCGCACCAAGCATTGAACACAAACTGGAAACTCATATAAGATTGATTGAGAAGTTGAAGCGAATACTTCCCGTATCAAACACAGTGATAGAGGTTGCATCCTTTGATACCCAGAAGATGAAGAATCCTGAGATAAGTGGAATAGAATACCAGCAGGGAGAACTTCAGGGATATGAGATCAGGGAATATCTCCTTGAGAAATTCCATCGCACATGTGTGTATTGTGGCAAGACAGGTGTGCCTCTTGAAATAGAGCATCTAACGCCCAGATCAAGAGATGGTCCCGATACGGTCAATAATCTCGCAATCTCATGTCATGACTGTAACCAGAAGAAGAACAACCTCACAGCAGAAGAGTTTGGATATCCTGAAGTGAGGAAGAGGGCATTGATCACCATGAGAGATGCAGCATTCATGAACACTGTAAGGTGGAAGCTTACACAACTTACAGGATCAGAACATACATTGGGATTCATTACAAAGAAGAATCGTATTTCTCTTGGTCTGGATAAAACCCATGCCAACGATGCATTTGTGATTGCTGGAGGAACTGTTCAGATCAGGACATTGCCATTTACAATCACACAGAGAAGGAGGAACAACCGTTCCATCCAGACGAACAGGAAGGGATTCAGGCCATCAATAATAAGGAAAAGATATGCATTCCAGCCTGGAGACATGGTTCTGCATGATCATGAGAGATTCAGTGTTGTTGGTATGCATAACTATGGGAAATCAATCGTAATAAAAGGAGGAGGGAAGAAGATGGACATAAACACGAAGAAGGTCAAGCTGGTAAAATATGGAAAAGGATTGCAATTCGCACCCCAATTCCTTCCCACCCTTTCGGATGGGGTCTCATTGGGGGGAGTTAGATGAATGTTATATTACTTAAAAACGAAATGGGGTTAAAAGCATGATTACAGCATTGGTTGATATCACAGAGGATTTTCCCATACTCAAGCGGCAAATTAATGGACATCGATTAGTATATCTGGATTCAGCTGCAACATCCCAAAAACCACAATCAGTCATTGACTGCATCACCAGATACTATGAAAACACCAATGCCAATGTTTTGCGGAGTGTACACACTCTGGCAGAAGAAGCAACGGTAGCGATGCAGGACGCCAGGGAAAAGATTGCACGCTTCATCCATGCCAACTCTGCCCGTGAAGTAATATTTACCAGGGGAACGACCGAAAGCCTCAACACTATTGCTCGAGCGTGGGGAGATAAATTTTTAAAAGAAGGGGATGAAATTGTCCTTTCTCCCATGGAACACCATTCCAATATTATCCCATGGCAGCAGTTAGCGAAGAGAAAGGGAGCGCATTTACGATACATTGATCTCAATAAAGATGGGACAATTACTATAGAATCCGTAAAAAAACAAATTAACAACAGAACCAGAATTGTGACCCTTTCAGCGGTGTCAAACGTGTTAGGCACCATAAATCCCATAGCTGAGGTAGCAAAACTGGCGCACGAGGTTGGAGCTATTATGGTCGTTGACGGGGCTCAATCAGTCCCGCACCAGCCCACAGATGTTCAGAACCTGGGAATAGATTTCCTTGCTTTTTCCGGCCATAAGATGCTGGGGCCTACTGGAATAGGTATTTTATGGGGCAAAGAAGCTTTACTGGAGGCTTCGGACCCAGTCGTATTCGGTGGAGAAATGATTGCATATGTTGACAGAGAACATGCAACCTGGGCCGAACTCCCTGCAAAATTTGAGGGGGGTACACCGCATATTGCTGGGGCTATTGGCCTTGGCAGCGCTGTGGATTACTTAAATGCTATTGGCATGTCCAGAATTGAGGAGCACAGCCGGGAACTTGCACAAGAAACTTATCAGAGGTTAGAAGAGATACCTGGAGTCATAGTCTATGGTCCGCCTTATCCACGAACCAGCGTTGTAGCCTTTAACATTTCAGGAATACACTCCCATGATGTCTCTCAGGTTCTTGATGCGCAGGGGATAGCTATCCGCGCCGGACATCATTGTGCCCAACCTTTGATGCGCTGGCTGGATGTTGGATCTACAGCCCGTGCCAGCTTCTATCTATATAACAGTGGTCAAGACATTGATGCTCTTGTGGATGCCATAAAGACAGCAAGGAGGTACTTTAAATTATGAATCTTGATGATATTTACCGTGAGGAGATCTTAGAACATAATCAGTCGCCAAGAAATTACGGACATTTGGAACATCCTACGAAAAGTGCCGGCCTATTAAATCCAACCTGCGGTGACCAAATTAAATTGGACTTGATCATAAAGGATGGGCGAATTGAAGAGATTTGCTTTAGCGGGCAGGGATGTTCTATCAGTATGGCATCGGCATCCATGCTCACTGAAGCAGTTAAGGGAAAAACTGTTGATGAGGCACTGTCACTGGTATCAAATTTCAAGGCCTTCCTGGCAGGTGGAACCTCAGACGTTCCTTTAGGTGATTTAGAGGCACTGCATGGTGCATCACAATTTCCTAGTAGAGTGAAATGTGCCACATTAGCACATAATGTCTTGGAAAAAGCTATTGCCGATTCAACGCCTGAACAGTAGAACAAAAATCATCTCCCGAAGCATTTGAGAACGGAGTATAGGGTTATACCTACGAAGTTTAAGCATCAGACCTATGATAATTTCTAAAGATAGATGTTAACATGGTTAAGAGAAACCCCAATCTCACAGACCTCTGGCTATTTCATAAAGACCTGCAGCAAAGCCAACGATGGATTTCTTAAGATCATTAATCAATATTTTTTCATCATTCATGTGAGATTCCTCAAGGATTCCAGGGCCGTAATTAAGCGACGGAATTCCTGCCTGATGTGTGAATCTCATATCAAATGTTCCTGGAGAGAGAACTAATTCCGGTTCACTTCCAAGGGCTTCCCCAAGGCCTGTCCTGAAAAGACGGTAAAATTGATTTTCTGTATTCTCTATTATGCTATCAGTTATATAATGTTCATTGATCCTGACTTCATACCCAGAACTTTGTGCATAGTCCATAATTAAATCGTATAGTTTGTCTTTTCCTCACTTAA
>NZ_KI542789.1:0-5323 GCF_000496155.1 Ferroplasma sp. Type II | reverse complement strand
ACAGTTTATCCAGAGGTATTATTTGAATGCTTTGTTGATTTTTTCCGAATAGGAATTTTAGTAATCTTATAGGCATGCCTTTGGTTTAAAGAATATTGAGATTTTTATTTGATACAATTATATCAAAATGTTTTAATTTCCAAATTATCAACGAAAATTTGCCAATGTCGCATTCACAAAAAAATAAATGAAGGTATCTGCAGCTTTCCCATAGTGATACACTCCAAACATCCTCTTTCTTTTTATTTCTAGTTTTTATTAATGAACGTTCTCCATCAACCATCTCCACACAGGCTTGACTTCAATTTTCAGTCCGTTCCTGAATATCTCACGTTCCTGATCCATTGTTAGTATCAGAAACCTGTTTGCATCAATTTCACCCGAAGCTCTCTCCAGTCCTCTTATCTCTCGTTCTATGTTTTGATCATTTAGTTCGAAAGAGACCTGGATGAGTTCGCGATCTACTGGAAGAACAAAATCAACTTCAGTATTGCTCTCATGTCTGTAGTAATAGAACTCCGTGCCGCTCCGTTTAAGCTCTACTGCAATAAGATTTTCAAGCAATGCACCATTATTCTTGTAGAAGTTTGGTACATTTCTCAATATGATTCCATTATCAATGCAGTACACTTTCCTTGGACTTTTTCCGGCTCTTTTCAGCTTCCGATCAAACCTTTTAACCTCAAAGATTATATATGTTTCTTGGAGGTAGTCCATGTACTTTTTTACGGTGTTTTCGCTTTTGACACTCAAGTTTCGCGTGATAGAACGATATGTGATTTCGTTTGATACATTTGACATGAGGAATCTCAAAATATCCCTAATCTCTGGGAACTTCCTTATATTGTACCTGTTCATCACATCATTCTGGATTATGTCATTTATTGGCTGAGTCAAGACTGAATTACTTCCAGAAACAACTGAATCAGGCATTCCTCCGGATAAGTAGTACTCGTTGAACAATTTACCAGCCGTTGCTTTCCACTGGGGAGAATAGTTGTTTTTCGGTAAATCTATGCTCCTTGCCCGTAGGAATTCAAGAAATGAGAAAGGATAGAGCTCCATGTCCACATGTCTTCCAGTCAAGTGAGTTCCAAGCTCCATGCTCAAGTGACTTTGAATTTGACCCTGTGATAAATACCCTGTATCCCTCCCGAAGAAGTCTATTGATGAACAGTTCCCAGCCTTTGACATTCTGGATCTCGTCAAAGAACACATTTCTCATGTCCCCAAACAACTCCATAAAAGTTTCCATCAGTACCTGAAAATCTTCCACCTCAAATCCTGATATTCGTTCATCGTCAAAATTGAAATAGAAAAAAGAATCCCGGAACCTGGTGTTGATAATCTGCTTCAGCATTGTGCTCTTGCCACACCTCCTGATACCTTTGATGATGAATGCGGAGGAACCGTTGTAACTTAATCCAAGGTCAAAAGCATCCCTTGGGACAATGTGATCTAATCTCTCGATTTCAGTCAGTTGATCCTGTATCACTGTTCGCATAAGCGATTTTTGAATCATGCGCATTATGTTCAGCAAATATTAAGGGATAACAGCCATTTGGATTCTAAAAATAGCATCTTTAATGTGTTTACTGTTTTATTGCTTAATTTATCCATGTCTATCTTAGTTTTTATAATTGTTATTTTCTGGTTTTTCCTTTTTTCTTTGGTAATCTTTAAAGAATATTTTTTTGCCTTCTCTTCAGATATCATGGAAATGATAGTATATAATGCATCCCTACAGAAGCATTACTAATCTTTGAACTTGGTAATTTATGATAAATATTTAAAAATTAATATTATTTAGAACGTTTTAAAAATTCCACCACGGGCAACTTCTGAAAATATTTAATTAATTTATTATTTATTGAATAAATGTATATTTCTCCCAGAGAATTCATCGATGTTGTTAACTCAGTGGTGTTCTTTCTGATTGAATTGTAAGGAATAATTAAAAAGAATCGAATTAAAGTTTGGAATTTAGTATTTCATACCTCAATCCAATCCTTTATGGGTTTTATGACAGTTATGATTCTTGAATTTTCATGTAGAGAAATGAACCCTCCTCCAATAAGTGCCTTCATGACTTCTGAACCCAGGGAACCTCCCAGATGAAATTCTTTTTCTGTTAGGTCTCTGCATCCATATGCAAAAATTCTTCCATGTCTCCTTTTTACAGGAATCTTAACGCCAAGCCTCATCATAATTATTTCGCCCTTATCAGTTAGATCAAATTCGGGTTTGTCATTTACCTGTTTAAGCCATTTTTTCAGTAAAAATGTTTTCAGAAGCATTACACCATCATGTCCTGCCAGATGGTCATAGCACCTTCTGCATTTAGAAAAGGATGCATTGTTATTTGATTTTTTTGTTGTTTCAGGCATTTTGTGATTTCCAGCCATATCGTCTAAATATGTCGTTAAAAACTCAACCCGTTCCGGAATAAGCTTATAAAATACCTCTCTGCCATATGGAAATTCATTAACAAAGCCATATTCAGATAGTATATTCAAATGAGTAGACACCGATGGCTGTGAGCTGTTTAATAATTCTGAAATGCCGTTTACTGTTTTACTTCCCCCTGAAAGAATTCTTATTATTTCTAGTCTTATTGGGCTGGAAAGGCAGTAGAATAATCTGTCCATGGGTATCTCTGGAGTTAGTCCTAAATTTTTATAAGAATTGGACATCTTTTCGTATATTCGAATTTATAAATATACTTTACCATGTATAAGATTTTCATTATGAATAACGTATTTTAATTTGCCATTAACAATTAATTCCCATGGAAATTAAGAAAAACAATTCAGGGAATTCATGGATTAATGCCGGAAGTGTAATTATTGTTCTTCTTTTGTTTTCTATAATGGCAGCGTCAAATGTTACGGCACCAATTTATGAACTTTATGCATTGAAATACCACTTTGGCCCATTTATTATTACCGATATTTTTGCAATATATGTTTTGATGTTAATTCCCTCGCTCCTCTTCTGGGGTCAGTACTCTGATAAACATGGCAGAAAATTGCCCATTGCCATTGGTGTTATTATGGAATTAATTGGATTATTATCCTTTCTGTTTGCCAGAAATGTATATATGCTTTTCCTTGCACGTGCATTTATGGGCCTTGCAAGTGGAGCCATAGCGGGGCCGGGCAGTGCATTATTATTTAATTATAACAGGAAGGCTGGTGCCGTGCTGACATCCATAGGAACCTCTGCAGGAACTGCCACAGGTCCTTTAATAGGTGGAATAATGGCACAGTATTTACCATACCCATTTAGGCTGGTTTATTTGCTTTCTATTATTTTAGTTCTATTACCTGCTATGGCAATTTATCCAATAAAGGATATCTCAACAAAAAATCCAAAATTGATTCTGCATTTTCCCTCGATAGATAGAGAAGTTATAAGGCCATTCCTGTTAAGTTCATTCGTTGCATTTGGTGCATGGTCAATTACAGCATTCTTTATGTCCCTCGCTCCTGTTTACATAATAAAACTTTCAGGCTTAAATAGCATTGCCATAGGTGGCATTATTGTATTTCTGATGCTGGGCATAGCATCCATTTTTCAGATCATTTCCTTGAAATTCAAAATTCAAAATTCAATGTTTTCTGGTATGGTTTTTATTATATTCGCAATTGTATTCATACTTATTGCAATTATTAGAAATTCTCTCTATATATTTATTGCAGGAACTTTGCTGGCAGGAATAGGCCAGGGTTTCGCATTTACAGGTGCAACAAGGGAGATCAAGGCAATTGCTCCACCAGAAAAAACAGGTGATATGCTTGCCAATTATTACATTATCATATACACTGGAGTTGGGCTTCCAGTAATTCTCCTGGGTTTATTAGATAAAATAATCGGGCTTTTACAGGGCATCATATTCTATGGACTCGCTTTCATTGCATTTTCAATGGTTATTGGATTTTTACTCATCATGGAAGATTTTAAAGATTAATAGAAATTTATTTTTCGTGCATTACCCAATTTAATTTTTTCATTTTTTCCAACCTTTCTGCTTCCATCATCCCATTCGGGGCAGTTTCTTTCTTATATTAACAGGCATTTTCTCTTCAATATTGAATTCACAGAATGTGAATGCTTCAGTGTACTGACCTGAACTGACTGCACCATAAGTATAAGACACTGAATAGAGTTCCATTCCACAGTTAAACACTCTACAACCATGGTATACAAACGACCTTGGCATTCTATAACCGGAGCTTGTTTCATAGCACTGCCTTATTGTATGGTTTTTAGACACGATTTATTACATGAAAATTTTAACTCATTGTATACCGTGGGCGAGCATCATTCCAAAGTAGTTTTCAACATAATGGTAATCAAGGGTAATATGCATTCCAGAATTTTTTAAAAATCCATTCAGTATAACCATATTCCAGTAGCTGTCAGGCTTTGCTTCCACAACCATGCCCTGATCCATGTTTTCTATTCCCGACAAAGAGCCTCTTTGAAAATATCCCTTAATTTTATTCTCATATAGTTTCGCATATTCTGAATAACCATATGGCCCAGATTTGCTATGGGTATGGGCCTGGTCAGCACTGAATATAACACTTATTTTGACATTCATGCTATCAACAGTATTCCATATATTCCTGCCGAGCCTCATAAGTTTCTCAGGATCAGATATTCTTGGCTGGGATATTATACTGATTTTTTGTTTTTCAAAGAATGTTAATGGAATTATTGTTCCGAAATCTTCGGGAAATACAGAAAGCGGGCCGGAGGATGTGGCAAAATTCACGGTTACCATTTCCCTGCCAAATTCAGCTGCTATGTTTCTAACGATTTCCTTGTTAGTCTTATGGTCACTGACCAATCTGACTGTTTTTGTTGAATATTCACCATGAAGATTTTCAGTGTTGATTATTGGTATCCCGCTAGAAAGTGTCATTCCATGAGGGGTCAGAACTATTATTGAATCTGAATTGTCTCCCCTGGTTACTTCTATTATTTTATCACGAAGTTCCCTGCTTTTCTGATTAGGCACATCTATTATCTCATCACCATGTGGAATTACGTAAAGTCGTTCTAATGCCATGTTTTAAAATAGCAAAATCACTAATAAATATAACCAAAATGTTCATCTTATATGAAAAAGATTTTAAAAATAATATCCTTCTACTCTAAAAAATTATTTAGATTTATGGGAATACTTCCGGCAAATGGTTAATAAAATTCATTACACCAAATCCTTTCATATATCGATCCTTCCCGGGTCAAAATACTTTTAAAGAGACATAGTTCATTTATTGGCAGCATTCCTTCTCCCGTGGGAACCGGGAAT
>NZ_KI542788.1:3202-7212 GCF_000496155.1 Ferroplasma sp. Type II | reverse complement strand
ATTATATGCAGGCACAAGGCTGATGAGATATATCCTGCTGTATCCGCAGCCTCAATAATTGCCAAGGTTATAAGAGACCGTGAAATAGAGAACGCTACATGAAAAATACGGTGATTTTGGATCCGGATACCCATCAGACCCAAGAACCATAAATTTTGTTAAAAATGCTCTATTCAAAGATGGAAAAGATATTGATAAAATAGTGAGGCATCAGTGGAAAACCTATAAAAGTATGTTAAATAAAAAACTGACATACTAAAAAATAATAAATAAGTTATTCTATTGTGGAAGGATGAATGTTACTGCAGTTATTCCCACAATCAACGAGGAAGGAACTATTGGATCGGTAATAGACGGTCTTTTAAAATCGGTTGAAGGAATAGAAATTATAGTGGTTGATACAGATTCTACTGACAGGACAAAGGAAATAGCAGCAGCAAAGGGTGCCATTGTGATAAATGAGAGCAGGAGGGGTTATGGCATTGCATACAAAACCGGATTGAAGCACGCAAAGGGAGACCTTATTGTATGCATGGACGGAGACAATACATATCCTACAGACATAGTAAAACCATTACTGGAAATTATCTGGATGGATGAGGTCAATTTTATTTCATGTGACCGAATGGCTCTCAGGACACAGCATAATTACACATCCCTGCATTACATAGGAAACAGCATTTTAAACTTCACCATGCGATTGCTTTTCAAGATAACTCTCAACGATTCCCAGAGCGGCATGTGGATTTTTTACCGCGAATTTTACGAGAAAATGAAAAATCTCAGCAATGGAATGTCCTTTTCGGAGGATATTAAAATTGATGCAGTAAGGCTCGGCAAGTTAATAGAAGTTCCCATAAAATATGGAATAAGAATAAGCAAACCCAAGCTAAAAACCTGGAATGATGGATTTATGAACCTTTTCCATCTATTCATAAAGAGGATTCAGGAATGAGACTTTACAATTTTTTTGGAATACTGAATATCTGGAGGTTTTGCATATAATATTATAAGCAGGCCGGAGAGGACAATAATGGCAGAGAGTATGAAATCGAATGAATAGCTTATATCATATGCCACAAATCCAGACAATGCGGCACCCATTATCTGCCCGACTCCATTAAGTGAGTTATAATACCCTATTACTTTCCCTCTTATGAGTGATGTGGCCATATTTGAAATACTGGTAATTTCGCTTATCCCTATGAAACTCCATATGGCCCCAAAGACGCCGTACATGATTATGAAGAATAGAAGATAGCCCACAGTATCAAAAACAAAAAATGAAAGCACACCCGTTACAAGGAAGAGGGCAACCCTGATTGAGGTAGAAATTACAAGCATCCTGTTTGAACCTATATAGTTGATATACCTGCCTGCCGGTATAAAGGTTGCAGCAGAGAACAGACTATTTAGCAGAAACATTATGTATATGTCATTTTCATTTGCATTCATTTTTTTAATGACAAATACTGGATAAGGTATGAAAAATAACTGAAAGCCCATCATGAGAATCATGGTTGTGAATAGGTATAGTTTTAAATGGTCCGGTATCTTAATCTTATTTTCTTTTCCCGGTATATGGACAAGATGTGTTGGGAAATAGCGTACCCGCTCGATGACATGCAGTGCGAATAAATATCCTATTTTACCCCTGCTTATCTCACTTTTTGGCTCCTTAAGCACAATTATTGATATTATTCCGGCAATCAGGTAAAACCATGCCGCTATAACGTAGAGGTAGGGAATCAACTGGTGCCCCTCATTCTTAAAGAACGTCAAAATAAGGACTCCCACGCCAAGCCCAATAACAGTTCCAATTGCACTATAACTGTTGAATTTGCCCATGACCTTAGGCCATGCTGATTTTTCAGAGTTTTCCAGTATTAACAGAGTGGAAACAGGCACACTGGACATTGCAAGTACCTGGAAAAGGACAAGCATAAAGACATAGGATGGCATTGTGTGGACAATCAATACCAGCAGAAGGGATAAAAAGGAACCTACAAATCCTATAACTATGAATATCTTTCTCTTCTTAATTTTATCAGAAAGGTTTCCCCAGAAAATGAGGGCCGGCACGGATGCAAGGGAGGCAAGTGCAGAAACCAGGCCAACATATTCAACATTGCTTTTAAGATAAAATACTATAAAAAGCGGAATCAATGGAGTCGTAAGTCCAGCAGCAAGATTGGAAAATACATATCCTATAAACCATCGATTGTCCATAAAACCACTTTATGGAGAGTAATTAAAGCGGTGTATATCTTTTTTGTCATGCTGTGTCATCTCAAAGCCAACAGGATTTCTGTATTCAACAAACTGCCACAGAATTGCCAGAGTCAGTATTTCTTTAGGTGTTGTAAAAAATTTATACCATATTAACGAAGATCAGAATATAATAAACAGGGATAATAATGAATACATAATTATACAATTTAACAATACAAATAAATGGAAAAATTTACCCCCAGGGAATGGCAGGATGCACTGATCAGCACAGTGTCAAAAAACCTTGAGGAGAGAAATAAAATCGCCATAGAGGCACCCACAGGATCGGGAAAAACCAGTTTTATCCTGTACCTTGCATTCCTTACAGGAAAAAAACTGATTTATTTAACCAGGACACATAATGAATTTACAAGGCTCTATGAGGATAACCAGAAATATTTCAATATACCCGCTTTATATCTCTTTGGAAAAAGCAAGTTATGTCCGCTCAAGGAGAGATGGTATGATTCTGAGGATGATGGACAGAAAAATGTCTGCAAGGGATGCCCGCTGAAAGACAAAACGATTAAACTTGACCTGAAAAATATAGGATCTCCTGAGAGTTTCCTGGTGGACATGGCGGAAGATTCTACGGAGCTAATCAGGCAGGATATTGAATCGAAAGCTTTAGGGCGGGATACAAAGGGAAACCTGGTTTCAATAAAAAAGGAGAACATTAAATCGTATTGCCCATATTATTCTGTAAGGTCAAATATGGCGGATGCACAGATAATTGCCATGACATATAATTATCTTCTCAATCCATCAATAAGGTTCAATGTTTTTCATGGAACTGAAGGGGAGGAAATGATAAATCTGGATGATTACTATATAATTTTTGATGAGGCTCATAATCTGGACTCTGTAATTGAGGATTTTGGACGTTCATTGCAGATAAAAACCGTTGAAAAGGCCATTGACCTGCTGGTAAAAGATTTCCCCCTGGAACACTATAATTCATATGAGAGGGTGGAGGCAAATCTGATACTGGAAAATCTGTTATCCAACATGAGCTCAACAAGGGCCACGGATAACCTGAAATCATTCAAATTTTCCAGTGACTTTGCATCAAGGATAGCAAATCTTGAATCTCTGGAAGTTTTCAGCGATGAATTCGATAAAAAAAATGAAAACAGGCCACTGAAAAAGAGAAGCAGGAATTATCTCGAAAACGTTTACAATTTTCTTTATGATTACCAGAGGATGGAAAACGGTTCAATATATTCTTCTGTAAACAATCCAGAAAAAAAGGAAATAAAGCTCAAATTGATGTATTATAATACCTCCGGATATCTTTCATTCCTGAGCAATAATCCAGTTATTTTCATGTCAGGAACAATGCCATCTGAGGACCATATCTCAAAGGTATGGAATATGGAAGATGTACTTTACATGAAGATTGACAGCATATTCAAAAATGCAGGAGGTTTGAAAAAGTATAATGTTGTCACCGGATATACAACTCTTGGCAGGTACCGGGAAAACCTTGAGCAATGGTCATCTATGTTAAAGAAATATATGCAGTACGCAGTTGACGTTTACGCCGAATCAGAAAAAAGCGTTTTAGTTGCAGTTCCATCTTACCGTATCCTCTTTGGCGATTCATATACCAGGGTGCCGGGGATAGGAAATTATCTGCCTGAAAGCATGAGGGCAAACTGCATATTTGAAAACAGGAAGATTTCATATTCATACATAGAAAAAAGGGCAAGAGAGGAGAAAATTATTATATTCTCTGT
>NZ_KI542788.1:2027-3152 GCF_000496155.1 Ferroplasma sp. Type II | reverse complement strand
AGAAATAAAATCGCCATAGAGGCACCCACAGGATCGGGAAAAACCAGTTTTATCCTGTACCTTGCATTCCTTACAGGAAAAAAACTGATTTATTTAACCAGGACACATAATGAATTTACAAGGCTCTATGAGGATAACCAGAAATATTTCAATATACCCGCTTTATATCTCTTTGGAAAAAGCAAGTTATGTCCGCTCAAGGAGAGATGGTATGATTCTGAAGATGACGGGCAGAAAAATGTCTGCAAGGGATGCCCGCTGAAAGACAAAACGATTAAACTTGAGCTGAAAAATATAGGTTCTCCTGAGAATTTCCTGGTGGACATGGCAGAAGATTCCACGGAGCTAATCAGGCAGGATATTGAATCGAAAGCTATGGGGCGGGATACAAAAGGAAACCTGGTTTCAATAAAAAAGGAGAACATGAAATCATACTGCCCATATTATTCTGTAAGGTCAAATATGGCGGATGCACAGATAATTGCCATGACATATAATTATCTTCTCAATCCATCAATAAGGTTCAATGTTTTTCATGGAACGGAAGGGGAGGAAATGATAAATCTGGATGATTACTATATAATTTTTGATGAAGCTCATAATCTGGACTCTGTAATAGAGGATTTTGGGCGTTCATTGCAGATAAAAACCGTTGAAAAGGCTATTGACCTGCTGGTAAAAGATTTCCCCATGGAACACAATAATTCCTATGAGAGGGTGGAGGCAAACCTGATACTGGAAAATCTACTATCCAACATGAGCTCAACAAGGGCTACAGATAACCTGAAATCGTTCAAATTTTCCAGTGACTTTGCATCACGGATAGCAAATCTTGAATCTCTGCAAGTTTTCAGCGACGAATTCGATAAAAAAAATGAAAACAGGCCACTTAAAAAGAGAAGCAGGAATTATCTCGAAAACGTTTACAATTTTCTTTATGATTACCAGAGGATGGAAAACGGTTCAATATATTCTTCTGTAAACAATCCAGAAAAAAAGGATATAAAGCTCAAATTGATGTATTATGATACCTCCGGATATCTTTCATTCCTAAGCAATAATCCAGTTATTTTCATGTCANGAACAATGCCATCCGAGGATCATATCTCANAGGTATGGAATATG
>NZ_KI542788.1:0-1977 GCF_000496155.1 Ferroplasma sp. Type II | reverse complement strand
AGCCTCATTAGCGATGTAATCATTGCCGGACTCCCGCTGATACCACTGGACGATTACAGAAAGGACAAAATAAAGTATCTTGAAAAGGTACTGAAAAAAAATGCATACAATCTGCTATACTACGAATTTGCCCTTATAAAGGTAAAACAGGCTGCAGGGAGGTCAACAAGGTCACCCGATGACAGATCCAATATATGGCTTTGTGATGACAGGTTTGATGAACCATTCTGGCGTGCTAATCTCATATCAACCGGGAAATAAACATTATAAACCATATTCATATTTAACTCCATGGCCGTTGTTATAGAATCCACATTAAAAAGTGAAAGGCTGGTAAAGCCCATCAATCCTGATGCTTCCAATTTCTATCTTCCTGTCAGGTCCCTGAAATTTTCTGCAAAATTGCAGCTGGCAAATGAAATCGAGATGGAAGGGCAGATACTGAAAGTCGTGGGCAGGGAAGAGTACCTGAATACTGATGATCTCGCAGATCTGCAGGGGGCCACAGTAAGGCTTTATTTAAATCCTGCAGGATGTGGGCCTAACGACGGAATCTTCTTCTCAAGAAATGCTTACAGAATGCTGGATGCTCATTCTATCATGCCTGACAGATACACAATCAGGCTGGAAATATTAAGCATAGGTGAAAACACAGTAAAGGAGGATATGGAAATAAAGCAATGATTTATTGTTCTTAAAAATCATAAAATATTTATCTGATTTTGTATTCCAACAGATGCACTTATTGCCACTGCCTCAATATTTGAAAGCAAAATATTAAAAGCAAAAATGCAATAACCATTATAAGCCGCCATAGCTCAGTTGGTAGAGCACTCGGCTGTTAACCGAGCGGTCGTCGGTTCAAGCCCGACTGACGGCGTTAGGGGTTGTAGCTCAGCTAGGTAGAGCGCCTGGCTCATAACCAGGTGGTCGTCGGTTCAAACCCGGCCAGCCCCATTAAGTATATGTGCAGGTTTGGCACTTTTTATATCTTTATGTTCAAACCCTGCATCATCTAATTTTTCCCGAAAAAGCTCCTCCAGCTTGTTCTTCATCGATTTTGCCACCTCCGTATTTGACAGGTGTGTATACCTCTGCGTGGACTTTAACGACCTGTGGCCCAGATAGGTTTGAACCCTCCTGATATCCACACCAGCCCGCAATAATGCGGTTGCGCAGTAATGCCTTGCACTGTGTGCATGGAACTTTGGGGCTCCCGCCCTGGCTGCCGTTGCCTTAACTATGTTCCTTGCATACTGGTATGTCATTCTGCCCTTTGAGGTTGTAAATAATGCTGAACTGTCTGTCTGGGGCCTGTAGAATCTGATGAATGCGTTCACATTCTCCATAGCTTCATCGGTAAGTGATATCAGCCTGATGGCTTCAAGTTTCTCAGACCTGAAGAATGTCCAGGCTCTTGATACCATGAAAATATTCTTCATAATATCATTAAAGAGGAACTCAAGGCTTATTGATTATTCCATGAAAGAGGAGTCAATTTCCTATCACTGATAATGCATCACAGGATCTATAACCTGCTGAGAAAGCATGATCTGATCAAGAAATACTCTCCTGAGGATGTAATAGAACATCTTCAGCGTGTGAGCATGCTCAAGATCGGTGAAGAATGGAAGATATCTGAAATACCGAAAAAATCTGGAGAAATAATTAGGGCTCTTGAAATACCTATTATGCAAAATAACGGGAGTTAGAGTTTAAACTTTTTATTGTTTAAAATTTACGATAATCTGAGCAAGAAAACTCCAACGTTCATATGGTTGATGAATTGTGAAAGTATATATATAACTTTAGCATATCTAATTTAGTATATGGAAATAAGCAATAAAGAGAAGGAATATCATCATGAACCCCATATGGTGTACAGTTGCCAGTACCATGTGATATTCTGTCCTAAATACAGAAGAAATGTCCTGAAGGATGGTATTGATGTGAGGCTAAAGGAATTAATTTTAGAGA
>NZ_KI542787.1:2983-4092 GCF_000496155.1 Ferroplasma sp. Type II | reverse complement strand
AAGTCAGTGGTGAAATACGCACAGATCAATGAGGACCACATTAACAACGAAAAGAATACGACAAGGATGGTAAAACATCTCGGTCATGTTCAATCGGAAAAGGATATTGAGAGATACAGGAACAGAGATGATCCTTAATGATTCATTGCCTGATACTGTATACAATGATAAAATAATGGATAAAGCCAATGAAGTATGAAATTCATGCATTTGAAAATAGAAAATTCGGTAGAATCAACCATCTATTTCCGCCATAGGTATAGTGCTATGGCAATTATATCCCGTCAGATAAATAATTATTTTTTATGGATTTTTTATTGAAAACATTGGGTACCGAAAGGTTTATATTGTGTGTGGTAATTACCATACATGACTGTGATACCGCATAAGGTTAAGAGGCATGGAAAGGAATATTACGAACTCATTGACGTGAAAAGGGTGAAAGGAAAGACTGTCCAGAAGTATGTCGGATACCTGGGGAAGAACCCGAACTCAAAGAAGGAGATTGAGCCGGGTGATCTGCTACTATACATTACCAGACTCCTGGACAAGAATATAAGCCAGGAGGATATTGGTTCAATACTTAAGAAAATCGGCATCGGTTATGATGCATGGCCAGTAACAAAGATCATCATAGAGAACGATTTAAAGATGAATAAGGTATTCCTGAAGCTGAAATGATTCCAGCAATAGTGTTCAGATATCCATCACATGTATGTCCGGAATGCAGGGCACATCTCATTGCATACAAGACAGAGAGGAGGATCGTCAGGTCATATTCCATGGGGGAGTTTACTGCAATCCACAGGATCATGAAATGCAGCAACCATGGAACATTGTTTAGATCCAGCATGCTGGAATCACTTGTAAGTCCCCATTGCACCTATGCCAATGATATTATGGTGGAGGCTGCCATGGGCAGGTTCATAAAGGGCTATTCATGTTCTGAGATATCGGCAGGATTAAACAATAGCATATCTGAATCCCATGTGAGGCTGTTAAGCAATAGGGGAATGGATATATTAATGGAGATACATGAGGAAAACATTCCCAGGCTAAAAGATGCAATGAATTCATACATACTGCAGATAGACGGTACAACAGATTCT
>NZ_KI542787.1:0-2571 GCF_000496155.1 Ferroplasma sp. Type II | reverse complement strand
CTTCAGGGGCAATATCAGATATGCGTGCAGGAATACTGGAAGCACTTGAACATGTATTTCCTGAAATTCCCATAAGGATATGCTTAATGCACTTCCTCCGTGACCTTGGAAAGGACCTCCTGAGTGATATGCATACAGATCTTGGCATAATGATCAATAAAATAGGTATAAAATCACCATTGAAGTCATTGCTCAGGTCAATTCCAGCATATAACCAGTCTACCCTGTATGAGGTGGAGCAGGGATTCTGTACAGACCGTAAAGGCATGGAAGCCATGTCAGTAAGGAAGATACTTGAATCCATTCTCTCTGTTAATGGAAGTTCTGGATATGGCTTTCCCTTCTCACTCTCACACCTGAACTTCTATCTCTCATGCAGGGAGGCAGAAAAGAAACTCAATGATCTTTCAGGGATCATAAAGGATGGGGATTCCTTAAAGTTTCTCAGTACTGCAATAAATAAGATCGAATGCATAACAAAAAACAATAAGATTGTGGAAACTGCCAGTAAACTCTCAGATATAAACATGCTCTTCCAGAAGATCAGGAATGCATTCCGCATGCCTGAGAAAGGCAATCTTTCAGATATTATAGAGGATGATGATTCAATTCAGGAAAAGTGTGATATTGTGACAGGTGAGATGGAAATATACCTTCACACGAATATCCCTAATCATATGTTCACTGCTGCAAAGCATATAATTACAAGGTATCACGAAAGAAAGGCCATGCTGTTTGCCAATAATCCAGAACACACCATACCGGGGACAAACAACAATATGGAACAGTTCTTTAGAAAACTACGCAGAAATGTGAGAAAGAGGTGTGGTAACATTGCTACAGGAAACATTCTTGCACAGAGCGGTGTATCCTTAGCAATATTCCAGAACATGGACAACCCTGAATATGTTAAGATTGTCTTCGGAAAACAGGATATTCCATCTGTATTTGGAAAGTACAGGAAACCATTCAAGAAACCCGGAATGACAAAAAACAGGATTCTGAAACTGATAGATACAGGAACAGAGATGATGCTCAATGATTCATTGCCCGATACCCCATACAATGATAAATTGATGGATAAAGCCAATGAAGCACGAAGCATGAATGTTTATTAGCTAGAAATTATGGAACTTTCAACAATATTCTTCTGAGAGCAATTATTATTTGTCTAACGGGATATAATCGCCATAGGTATAGTGCAAGATTTTATATACTTTTAGGCATTATAATTATTGTAATGCTTATGTTATCTGCAATACGTGACACGTTAATACTTCAAAAAGAAGAACTAAACAACAAATCGAGCCAGCCTTACATAAAAAGGATTATAAAAATAAGCGGGATTAAAAGTGACATGATTAAAGTCATAACCGGTCCCAGGAGGGCAGGCAAATATTTTTTTGTGATGCACGAGTTAACTAACAATGGCAAATTCGCATATGCAAATTTTGACGATGAAGTACTTGCAAACGCTTCCGACTACAACGAAATAGTTACAGAAATGAATTCTTTATACGATAAACCTGGACTGTTTCTTTTAGATGAGATACAAAACCTTCCAAATTGGGAACTGTTCATAAACAGATTGCAGAGGCAGGGTTACAACATTGTAATAACAGGAAGCAATTCTAATCTGCTGAGCGGCGAACTTTCAACACACCTTACTGGAAGGCATATAGCTACAAGCATACTGCCACTTTCATTAAGGGAATTTATTACATATGATAAACGTGAGCTTACAACCGCCGAGCTTAAAAACAAGTTTTCGGAATATGCAAAATACGGCGGCTATCCCGAACCGTTAGTCAAAAGTCTTGATTACAGGGAATATCTCTCTACACTTTTTGACTCGATACTATACAAGGACATAGTAAAACGGTACAGGATAAGAAAATCCAATGTAATTGAGGAGTTGGCAATTTATCTTATATCAAACTCCGCAAAAGAATTCTCCTACAATAACCTCGTAAAGATGACTGGATTGGACAGTCAACATACAGCAAAAAAGTATATAAGCTATCTGAGCGAGGCATTCATCTTCTTCGAAGTGAAACGTTATTCGGCAAAGGTAAAGGAACAGATAACTACAAACAAAAAGATTTATTGCATAGATAATGGCTTTGTATATGCAAAAGGATTCAAGACTACTGAAGAAAAGGGCCGCTTGTACGAAAACCTTGTTGCAATAGAACTCAAGAGAAGAGCTTCCGAAGATGCCTTTGAATTCTATTACTGGAAAAACGTGCAACAGGAAGAGATAGACTTTGTTATTGTAAAACACGGAAAAATAGCGGCATTGATGCAGGTAAGTGCTGACGTAACCGAAAACAGGACGAAAGAGAGGGAAGTTAGGGCTCTACTGAAAGGAAGCAAGGAACTAAAATGCACCAATCTCATAGTATTAACCGGGGATTACGAAAGCGAAGAAGAAGTAAGCTGGTTCGGCATAACCGGGCGTGTTCAATTTCTCCCGCTTTGGAAGTGGCTTACAGGAACTAACCGTGTATAAGCATAGCTTTGCGACATGCGAGCATTCCGTTACTAAAGCTCAACTTAAAAAGCTTTTCT
>NZ_KI542786.1:14208-15180 GCF_000496155.1 Ferroplasma sp. Type II | reverse complement strand
TAAGAATATCATAGAAATTTTCATACAGCGATATCAAATTAGACTTTGGGATCCAGTGCAATGCAGTAGTAGAAACTATGGCATCAAATTTCTCATCGTCTATGGCATGGAGCCATTCATTTCCCTTCAGGTCATACTCAAGTATTCTCACCCTTGAACCGTGTGTGGACACATGATTCTTCCCTATTCTTAAGAGTACAGGGTCATAATCTATTGAGTATATCCTTGCTTGTGGAAATCGCTCTGCAAGCCTTATAGTAAATGACCCGGGTCCACACCCCACATCAAGTATGCTATCTACTTTTGAATGCGAATTTTCAATTACATCCATCATAAAAGAAAATCGTTGTTCTCTCATCTCGATGAGTGCGTTTTGCTGCGATTCCCATGTTGACAGAAATTCATTGTAGGATTCATTCATGAGTGATAAATAATATTATTTGAATTAAATTTTTTGTATCTACAGACTATAGCAAAAAAAAGAATTGCTTAAATGCTAATCCGGCATGTACTTATATGACAGTAAAAGTTGGAATACCTGTAAATGGGAGCAATATTAGCGGACCCGGGGAAGGAGCGGAAGTGCATATATTCGAAATAGAAAACACAAAATACAAACTTATAGATCGTTATGAAAATCCAGCTCTAAAAGCAACTTCGGCAAGGGGCATACATATGCTCAAATCGGTCCTCGGAAAAAATGTGGATGCAATAATCGTTGCAGAAATAGGAGAGCCAGGAGTACGTTTCCTCAAAAATAAGATAAAAATATACTATAACAATAACTTGAACGAAGATGAGGCAATGGAATCCTACATACATGGCAATCTTGAGGAAATAACACTACCAACTCATGAAGCACCGCACAACTATGGCAATTCCCATGAATTGAAATAAATATATATGAAAATAATTAATTTTTTTAAATTATGATGTTTATAATCCTATTTTTGTCTTAGTTTATATCCGCAG